>CAYYUU010000082.1:0-13399 GCA_964474955.1 uncultured Alcaligenaceae bacterium
CAACCCACTCTTGCGACGCCTCACTTTCTGCATCTTGCCCTCCTCTCAACCTTTTTCCAGCTCTTCTCTCTTGTTCCGGCCCACGCACGACGCCTCCGCTCCGGCCTCCGAAGCCGCCCTTCTCTTGACGTGCGAGGGAATATAGCCGAACGCCCGAAACAGTCCAAGGGGAACCCAAACGGAGCTGGCATCCGGCATATTATTTTCTCGAACCGGCCCGCCCTTGTCGCGAAACCACGAGGTTGCTTACAATAATTATGTTGAACTGCAATCCCAAAGGACCCAAAGCCATCATGTTGTAGCTGCGTTCTCACATCCCATCGACTTACTCAGTCAAGCCAGCAAACAACGCTTTGGTGATTCGTCCGACTTTCACAACAAACTATCGAAATATCTATCTCTCCAATCACAACGCATACTTCTATCGCTCGCGAAGAACAGAGGGAACCATGTGGCCCGTATTTGATCAAGCCGTGGAGAAGTTCCAAAAATTGGAAGCCCAACTTGGAGATCCGGACGTCATCGCCAATCGCGAACAGTTCGCGAAAGTTGCCAAGGAACACGGCTCGTTATCCAAACTGGTAGCCCCCTATTTGGAATACAAAGACATTCTGGAGCAGATCGAGCAGGCCGAAGCCATGCGCAGCGATCCCGAGATGCACGATTTGGCCGAAGAAGAACTCGACGAACTCAAACCCAAACGGGACGAATATCGAGAGAAACTCGAAGACCTCATCCTCATCGATCCCGGAGAAGATTTCGGGAGCGTTATCGTCGAGATTCGAGCGGGAGCCGGTGGCGACGAAGCCGCCATCTTCGCCGGCAACCTCTACGACATGTACATGTATTACTGTCGCGAGAAAGGTTGGCGGGTCGAAGGCATCTCCTTCAGTGAGGGCGAACAAGGCGGTTACAAAGAGGTCGTGTTCAGCGTCACCGGAGACGAGGTTTATCAGCACCTCCGTTATGAAAGTGGAGGGCACCGCGTCCAACGTGTTCCCAAGACCGAGCAACAGGGGCGGATTCATACGTCCGCCGCGACGGTGGCCGTGCTCCCCGAGCCCGACGAGGTCGAGGTCGAAATTAACCCTGATGACCTGATCGAGGAAACCATGCGGGCCGGTGGAGCCGGTGGCCAACACGTCAACAAGACCGAGAGTGCGATCCGACTTTGGTACAAGAAAGGGACACCCGAGGAACTCGAAGTCAAATGTCAGGATGAGCGGAGCCAACACAAAAACCGAGCCACCGCCATGCGGCGACTTCGGAGTTTGATTTACGAACGACAACTCACCAAGCAGCAGGAAGAACGGGCCGCGGCACGAAAGAATATGGTCGGGTCCGGTGATCGGAGTCAACGTATTCGCACGTATAACTATCCCCAAAACCGAGTCACGGACCACCGCATTAATTTGACGATCCATAAACTCGATGCCATCGTTGCCGGCGATTTGCACGAGTTGATCCAAGGATTACGTGAGTACGACAAACAACAGCGATTGGCCGAGAGTGGAGCGTAAAAGATTTTTTAGAGAGTTACTTATCTGTTGTCACTCGCACGAATGTTGGGAACCGTGGCTTCCCGTCGGGCGTGAGTTCCTGGTAGCGGAACGTAATCACAGTCCCAATGGCTGGAGGGGCTTCACGTTGTTTGTCGGTGAAGCCGCTTCCCACAGAAAACCGAGTCCCGTTTGTGAGTTCGACTTCAACCGCGCCGAGTCGGCCCTTATGTCGGCCTTTTCCCGGAACGTGTGCCACGACCGTCGCCTCGGCGTCGTGGAACGACTTGACCTTGAGCAGCGTCGTTGAGCGACCGATTTCGTATTTCGACGCGGGCTCTCGAAGCATCAATCCTTCGCCGCCAAGTTCCTCGACGCGGACGAGTTCTTTGCGGAGGTGATCAATCCCTTTGCATTCGATGTGTTCGTGAAACAGGAGGTGCTGTTCCTTGTTTTTCTTGAAGAATTTGGCGAGCCAATCGATTCGTTTCTCGAACGGTTCGTCGATCCCGGGGGCATCGAAAACGACGTACTTCACGTCCTTCCACACTTCGTCCTTCTTGTCCTTACGCTTCGCAATGCCGTTCACCCGATTGAACGTCTTCCGATCGATCCAGAGTTCGCCATCGAGCGGCGTTTCGGGAAAGTTTTGGATGAACCAGTCAGGCGGAATTTGCGGGTTGCCAAGCCGCGAGATGAGTCGTTTCCCGTCCCAGTAAGATCGAACTCCGTCGAGTTTCTCACTGATCCACCACCCAGCCAGGTCGAGTTCGTTGTCCCACTTCTCGGCAAGCAAAAGGGGTGGCTTGTCTTTTTCTTTCTCTTCTTTGGATTTCTTCGGCGGAGGCACGGCGTTTCCGACGCGTTCGGCTTCGGCTTCTTCGCCTCGTAGCTTTTTGAGGTGTTTGCAGGTCCGTTGTTCAATCGGCAAGGACTGCATCTTCCACGCGATACAAGTACACGAGTAGACGCCACCGATGTTTTTCAAGACGTAAGGTTTTGCCGCCGATCCCTTCATTTCGGTGGATTCGCCGTCGGCCAAATCTCGGAATTTTGACATGCTCAAGTCCTCGAAAATTCAAAAGAGGATTTGTTGTTTTCTGTCGGGAGTCTTGACTATACGTTCTCAACAACTGCTTGTGCCATGTCCGTAGCCAAAAAGGCGATTTCCAACAACCTACTTTTTTCCGATCGTGATCGCAAGTGTGTGAGGCAACCGGGGGCTGAACGAATGTTGTTTTTGGTCGTAGGTACACGCGGCTCGCGTGCACCAAAGAAAATCCCCTCCAAACAAAAGTACACGGGCTCGCGTGTACCTACGACAAACATTCCGAAAGATAATAGGAGCACCGGCATCCGAAACTGTACTCAATTTCGCTCAAAGTGGTAGAGTAAACAACGGTTCCCGTTGCCTCATCAAAATGTGTTCGCTCGAAATTTCCTGAAAGGTTTTCGGCCCACATGCCATTCATCATTTGCGAGAGTTCCGACTGAGGATCCTGGCTGTTTCGCGGCCATGATTCTCATGCTACTTTTGGCCACCATCAAACGAAGGAACCCGTGGACATGACGGCTCTCACTCACCCCACCCGCGAACAACTCGAAGCATTCGGGCTCGGGTTGCTTTCTCCTCGTGAGCTGGAAGAGGTGGCCGAACACATCGAACAGTGCGAAGAATGTTGTCGCACTCTTGCTAGTGTCCAAAACGATACGGTCGTCGAACTCGCGAGGCAAGCCAAGGTATCGACGGGGCACACGCCCATGACCGACGAGCTGGCCACGTTGGGCGGCGGCTTTGGGCTTCGGAGCGATACATTCGAAATCCCGGCGGAACTCGTCGACCACCCCCGTTACGAAATTTTGGACCCGATCGGTCGTGGCGGGATGGGAGTCGTCTTCAAAGGCCATCACCGAATGATGGAACGTGTCGTCGCGTTGAAAGTCATCAATCCCGAATACACGTCGGACCCGACGGCCCTCGCACGGTTTCATCGGGAAGTTCGGGCGGCAGCGCGGCTCACCCATCCAAACATCGTCAACGCCTTCGACGCCGACCACGCCGGAGAACTGCATTTTCTGGTCATGGAGTATGTGGATGGGCTGAGTCTCGACAAAGTCATTCGGACGCATGGTTCACTTCCGATCGGTCACGTGTGCAATTATATTGTCCAGACCGCCAACGGCCTGCAACACGCCCACGATCAGGGGATGGTCCATCGGGACATCAAGCCCCATAACCTCATGCTCACGCGCGAAGGTCGAATCAAGATCCTCGACTTCGGGCTGACTCGCATCATCGACGAAACCCGCCAGAATCTCCTGCGGTCGAAAGAAAAAACGTTGACCCAGCACAACAGCGTCGTTGGGACGCCCGACTACCTGGCTCCCGAACAAGCGCGGAACTCGCGCGACGTCGATGGCCGGTCCGACATCTACAGCCTCGGTTGCACGATGTACCACTTGCTCACGGGCCGACCTCCGTTTCCCGGTGGCTCGGCGATGGAGAAACTGGTCAAGCACACCGAAGCCCAACCGCGACCCGTAGAGCACTACCGCAACGACGTGCCGCAGGAGGTAAGTGCTGTCTTGAAGAAACTCATGGCGAAGAAGCCCGCGGACCGCTACCAAACTCCGGCCCAAGTGTCGCGAGCGTTGGAGCCCTTCGGCAAGACAGTTTCGGTTTCGGCCCCAAAACCCCAGACGCCGGTTTCGTCTCAGTTGCCCGTGAATCGGGAACACCCAAAGACGGCCAAGGTTGATGTTCCAGTCGCGCCCGTGACCGCAGCCAAGGAAGGTCTCTCCGTAGTTCCGCCACGGAAGCGAAAATCGCTGCCGTTGTGGATCGGAATTACGATCGCTGTCGCCGCGTTGTTCGTCGGAGTTGTCATCGCGGTCCTCGTTTTCGGCGGTGGAGAAAAACAACCCAACGAGAACGTCGCTGCGAAAAGAGACGGAAATTTTCACACGAAATCCCCGACAAACCAACACGACAACAAACCTCAGCCTCCTGCCCGAGCGGAAAAGCCCAAGGTCCTTTATGTACTGCCGTACAAAGATTTTTGGCCAAAAGATTTCGAACCCATCCGAAACTATCTCGTTGCGAAGGGAATAGAAGTCAACGTAGCGGCCAACAAAGCAGGGTGGTGTACGCCTTCGAAGTTTGCCAAAGAAGGACATAAAGTCCGCGTCGAAAAAGTCCTCACCGATGACTTCGATCCTCACGAATACGATGCCATCGTCTTTGGTGGTTGGAAGGTCCAGGATTATTGCCAAGGCGGGAGCCACTTCGAGCAAGTCGGGAAGGTGCTCGACAAACTGGACAAACGTAATCGAATCATCGCCGCCATTTGCACCGCTCAACACGTTCTTGGAGATCACGGATTGTTGAAGAACCGCCGCGTGGCCTGGTGCGATAAGTTGACGGCACAGCAGTTGCTTAAATCGACTGATTTTGGCGCGAAAGATTTTGGAGACCGAGTCGTTCGCGACCGAAACATCATCACGGCTCGAGATCCCGACGACGGCGAGTCCTTCGCCAAGGCACTCGTGGAAGCACTTCAAAAGCAACGACGAAAATGATGTCCCGACATCGTCCCGTCCTCGACCCGAAAACACAAAGTCGCATCCGTTTCAAAAAACGCTTGCTCCGAAACCCGGTCCTTGAGGATAACGAGAGAAGCCCACTGTGTTGCTTCTTTCTTTGTTCGCCAAGGAGTCGGAATATGTGTCGCCGATTAGGTTTCGTGTTATTCCTCTTGTGTACGTTGATTTCTGGAGCCGGGGCTCAGGAAAAGAAGGTCCGCATCTTGCTCATCGGCAAGGACCTCGATCACGCGTACGGCACCCACATGTACATGTTCGAATGTCGGTTGCTCGCCAAGTGTCTGGAGCAGACTCGCGGAGTCGAGGCCATCGTTTCAAAGGGTTGGCCGAAGGACGCGAAAACTTTCGAAGGCGTCAAGTCGATCGTCTTCTACACTCGCGAAGGCGGAGACGTTTTGTTCAGTGGCAAACATCGTAAGCAGGCTCTTGAACTGATGAATGACGGAGTCGGTCTCGTCGCGATTCACTGGGGAACAGGGGCCGGAAAGATGACCGGCGAGATCTGGAAAAAGACTCTCGGCGGCTGGTTCCACACACGTTTCGCGGGCTCGAAGTTGCGAACGACGAAAGCCCAAGTCCGACCCGTTGCGAAAGATCACCCGGTTTGTTACGTCTGGAAAGCCTATCCGCTTCGAGACGAATTTTATCTCGATCTCAAATACATGCCCATCATCGAACCCGTCATCAAAGTCAGGCTCGGCAAGAAAGACCACACGTTCGGCTGGGTATACGAACGCCCCAAGGCCAAGGGCGGACGCTCGTTTGGTTGTGTCCTTGGTCATTTCCACGTCAACTTTGGCGAGAAACCATTTCGGCAAGCGTTGGTAAATGGCATTCTCTGGACGGCCCATGTCGATGTCCCAAAAACCGGGGCCCCTTGTGAAATCGTGCCCGAAGACACGGTGTTGCCGAAGGCGAAGAAAAAATAAGCGTCGAGAGACAAGAGACAAGAAACAAAACGAACCACGAATATCAGGAGAGGAGATGTCCCTTACCCCGCTTCGATCGCATTTCGGGGAAAATCCTCCCAAATTGTCTTCGAATCGGAGGTCTTGGATTCCACCTGGAATTTGGCAAACCGACTGCCTTGACCTGGCAGCCTACCTCGGGGAGTTCCCCTGCTACCTCGCTTTGAGGATTTTTCTCGGCTCCCCTGTACCCCGTCCCTTTTTCCCCGACATTCCTGTAGACGATTGGTTGACGTTTTTTCTAATCTGGCTGTATCCCGCGTCTTTCTCCGGATCGTTCGCCGACTCGGGAATTTCCCGCAGTCGTTCTCTCCCGTCGGGCTCATCAAACACCGCCCGCAACCTGACCCAGCTGGAGAAGCCGGCCGAAGTGCGGCACAAGGCGTGATCCCCGTAGGGGCCCGGCCGGCAGCCGACGTCACCGCTCTGAACAAGGACCGAACATGAACGACAACGGCCCATTGCTGATCGCCGAACGGTACTGCTCGGACAACGAGGGCGACCCCTCCATTGGCCTGGCCAACATTGCGGCTGCCGTTCCCGACATCGAGGCCAACAAGGACAAGATGCTGCAAGTGCTGCAAATCTTCAAAGAGAAGGGCGTCAACCTGGCCATCTTTCCTGAGTTCTGTCTGTCCGGTTACGTCTGGGAAGACGACCAGACGTGTCGACCCTACCTCGCCGAGGCAGTCCTGGAAAACCACCTGGACTGGGTGGAAAACTCACTACGACCCCTGTTGGACGACAACCTGAAAGGAATCGTCTTCAACACCATTCGTCGAGGCAGCGGCGACAAATTCCTCAATTCCACGTACATGTTGAGCGAGCGTCACGATTGCCTGCAATCGGGCGACGTTTATAACAAAACGTTTCTGCCGACCATCGAGAAACAGTACATCGAAACGGGCCGTGATGATCGGCTGGTCATCGACTCCCGCTTTGGCCGGTTTGGCTTCACGACCTGCTACGACTTCATGTTCGCCCACCTGTTACTCGAATATGCCAAGCTCGATCAGGTCGATGCGGTGATTCAGCTTGCCTCTTGGCGGGCCATGGCCAGGCGAGACTATCCCAGGATGAACGTTAAGACCGACGATTACTATGGTTACCTTTGGGATTTGATGATGGCCTCGGCGTCTGCGAGCAACCAGATCTGGACGATTGCTTGTAATGCGGTCGGAACTCATCCCCTCACCGGGGCCACGTTTTGGGGCGGTTCCGGAATCTGGGCGCCGTCGGGAATGCCTTTAGTCCAGGCTTCGCGTGTGCACGAAGAACTGCTCATCGTGCACAACGTCGACATCAAGACGCAGCGACAAATCGAGCAAGACGATTTCAACTACGCGTTCGACTTCGGCGAAATCTATCGGCCGGTGGAGGGGAAGCGCACGTTCACACGCATTGACATGTGAGAGGACGTCCGGAGCTTGCGGCTTGGGTCAGGGTCCGAGTGTTGCCCCAAGTATGCCTGTCGAAACCTCCCGCAACCTGTGATCGTCTCCTTTATGGTCGTAGCTGCCAGAGTTTTTCTATCAGGACTGAATTTGACACGTGGGAAACCTTCTTCTCAATCCCCTGTCAAAACTGCCCTGAGTCGGTTCATTCTCAAATCCCGAAGGCCACTCGACGAGGCCAATGATCTACCTTCCGGGCGCAACGCAACGGACGACACAAAGGCCGTGTGCCCGACAACAGTTGCCTTGGGAATCGGTCCGCGAGTTTGCCCGAAGTGGATCAACAAGTCGAAAACACTACCCAAATCGACATGCCCAGTTGCTCATCGGTGTCTCGTATTTGCGTGAGACTTTTCTCAACGGAATGCTCCAGACACGACACAAGCCGAAGTCGACGACCCGTCAGGGATGCGAGGACAACCTCGAACCCAAGCCTCACAACAAGCACAACACGACAGTTCCACATCCACAAGGAAACACTTCGAGTGACCGCGCTGCACCGGACTGTCGATCGTTCGTCAACCTGGTATACTTTTTGCACTAACAAAAAAGAATACCAGGGCATGTCTCTGGCAAACATCTTCAATACGTCCCTGACACGGAGCACCTCATGGAAAAACGAACAGGTAGGCGACGATGGTTGATAGCGACATGTCTCATGGGGGTCGCCATCGTGGTAGTAGCTTATGTGGCATTGCGCATCTACCTGTCCTCAGAATGGGTCGTGGCTCGAGTGACTTCTGAATTGGAAAAGTTCTACGGGGACCGCGTTACCGTGGAGAGCGCCAGCATCGGTGTGTTTGGTAGCAGTTCGGTGGCGGGGTTACGGCTCTACGAAGCCAAACCACAGGACACGGCTTGGCTTGAGGTAAAAGATGTTTCGGCGGATCTCAGTGCCTGGGAGATGTTAACTGGCACGGCGGAACCCAGTCAAATAACCCTGGATGGGGCCACCCTGACTCTACGCTGGGACAAGGATGGGAACTTTGTTTCCCGTTGGCCTTCAGCGCCGGAACCGTCTGGAGATTCGCCCCAACCAATGCCCCAAATCAAGCTGCGTGACAGCCGACTGGTGCTCCAAAAAGCTGGCCAGGTGGCTTCGAAAATTGAAGGCATCCAAGGGACGTTAGTGGCCGAAGGGGACCAGTATGTCCTTCGCGGGAAGATCAGTGAGGAGAAATGGGGCGACTGGAAGATAGATGGCTCGTTTGGTTCGGGGAAAGGCCTTTTCACCTTGAAATTGACCCCAGTGAACTTCGTGACCCTGACCGATGCCAAGTTACAGGGCTTACCTTTCATTGCAGATCAGGTCTGGAAGAACATCAGACCCCAGGGCAAGTCGAGCGGAGAGGTCCTCCTGACATGGAACATGGATACCGGCAAGTTCGATTACCGCGTCGAAGTTCAGGCCGTGGACAACACCGTCACCTTGCCCGGGATGGGAGTCACCATGAAGGACATTTCAGAGGGGAAGGTGATTATTGAGGGCACTCGGGCTCGCATTCACCAGCTGCAGGGGAGAAGCTTGGGTGGTCGAGTAAGCCTATCTGGAGAGATTGATTATGGAAAGCCAGAACTACATGTGGACCTTCCGAAAGTGACGGTGTCAAGGGTCCCTGTGGCCAACATCCCGGAGCGATGGAAGTTTCCGTTGCGGATGGAGGGGAACCTGAGTGCCGAGGCTTCGTTTTCTGCGGTGATGCACCAGGATCATGTAAAGGTCCTGGGCCAGGTGGACGGGCGGATCAAGAAGGAGTCCGACACCACGCCCAAGGCTACCTTCGAGCTGAAAGTAAATGCGACCGCCCAGGGGATCACCTGGGGCCAGGGTAAGCCAGACCCCAAGGAGGAAAAGAAAGGCAAGCCAAAAGACACCACGGAACCCCCGCCAAAGATGACGTCTCTGTTTCAGAGCGGCCTTCAGGCGGTTCTGTTCTCGCAAGTCTTGTTGCTACAACAATCCGCAGAGCCGGGAAAGAAAACGCCCAAGGCAAACCAGCCAGAGAAGAAAAACGACAAAATCGAATTGAAGCTCAGTCTCAACGAGGTGGACCTTGCCGAGACCATCAAGACCGCCAAGATAAAGTTGCCTTTCCCGGTGAAGGGCACCGTCTCACTGAAAGCGAAGGTGGGGATCCCGCCGGAGGGGTTTGGCGATTTGCAAAAGTACTCCGCGACGGGTACAGCGACGGCCAACAACCTGCAGATCGCGGACCTGTTCATCGAGTCGGCCAAGGCCCAGATCGATTATGACAAGGGCGTTCTGCAACTCGAGCAGTTCGAGGCTGTGTTTCCGCAGAAGGGGGGGAGCTTTGTGGGCACTGCCAAGATGGGAGTGCTTCCGCTCGGGCAACTGACGGCCCAGCTGATGGCCAAGGAGGTAGCCTTGCAGGCGTTCGCCTCCCTTTTGCAAGACAAGACCGCGGGGGGGAATTTTTCCGGCCAGGTGGATGTCTCTGTGCCGGTCGAGAAGTTCCAGGACCCGACCGCATGGAACGGCACGGCCAAGGTCGCCAGTGAGACCTTGACGGTTTCCGGTCTGACCCTCAAATCGGGTCGTCTGGAGATGCAAGTGAAGGATGGGGTAACAAACATGACCACCTTAAAGGGCAAACTGGAAGGCACTCCCGTCAGTGGCACGGCCAAGTTGGCTCTAAAGGACAAGTATCCATTTCAAGCGAAACTCGAAGTACCGGAGGGTCAACTGGATGTCCTGGAAAAGCTACCAAAAACCGTGCGCCCCTTGATCGGCATCTCCGGCAAGCTCGACGCAACTGTGAAGGCCAGCGGGACCCTGCAGCCCTTTAGCTACAACCTGGCTGGAACCGTGAAGGCTACCCGAGTGAAGGTCTACAAGACGACTTTCGAAAAGGCCGAGTTTGGTTGGACTCTGGACGGTCAAATGCTGAAAATCACGGATCTGACGGGACAGGCTTATGATGGCCGGGTCAATGGGTCCGCGACCATACCGCTTGCCGCGAAACAAGACGGAGCCATCAACCTGAACATCAACCAAATGCAAGCCAAGGCCATGGCTAAGGAGTTGAAGTTGCCCTTCACCCTGGCTGGCGAAATCAACGGGACTCTCAAAGCGAATGAATCACCCAGCGTCCGTGCGTCCCTTGACCTGGCTTCCAAGGAACTGAAATTCCAGGGTGTGGCCGTGGACAACTTGAAGGCCGACGTCCAGCTGAAACAGCAGGAGGTGTTCTACACGATCAGGAGCAAGGCCCTCGGTGGGACCATCGAGGCCGAGGGCAAAGTGCCGCTTCCGAAGAAACCAAAGGAGCCCGTCGGCGACGGCGTACTGCGTATGACGAACGTGAATTTGGACCAGGTTTGGCGACTATTGAATCGACAACCGGTTCAGGCCGTGCCGCTGACGGGCATCGCCAACTTGCGTTTGACGTATCGGCATGGTCCCACCACGTTTCTGCCCACGGGTTCGGGAGAGCTGACGATCACCAACTTGAAGTGGGAACGCCTCACTTTGGCCCCGACCGTGAAGGCCGACATCACCGTGCGGCCAGGGGCTCTGGGCGTTGATAACGTGCGGGCCCAACTCGCTGGTGGTTCGCTCAAGGGCAAACTCACATGGGATCTCGAAGCACCCTCCCGTAGTCGTTTTAACGTGACACTGGACCGCGCTGCGGCAGGGAAACTGCCATTATTGAAAGATGCCCTCGCGGGACCAGTGGGTGTGAAACTGTCGGGCGTTCTCGGGCGTACGGTTTGGTACGGTCGCGGAGAACTCAACATGGCTCGTGGCGAGGTCTGGGGCGTCCCAACTAAGTCGCTTCGGATGCCTTTGCACTGGCGATTCTCTCCGGCCTCCGGGCGGGGTCGAGTAATGGCCCCCCAGGCCACGGCTGTGGTAGCTCGCGGGCGAGCTAGCGGACACGGGAGCCTGACGTGGGGATCTTTGGTCGGGCTCGACACCAAGGTCCGCTTCACCAATGTGGAACTTGGGCGACTAGTGCGGCAAACGACGAAGTTCGGTACTTTGGGCCAAGCCCGCATTACGGGAAACTTAAAGCTAAGCGGCCATAACCTCCGTTCGCTCCGGGACCTGCGTGGGTCGCTTCGCGGCGATTTTGCACGGACCCAGGCTCTCACATTCCCCGTCTTACGCCGAGTGGCACCGCTAATTGGCCAAGCCCCATCGACGGCATTTAATGCGGGCAAGCTGCGGGCCACTATCAGTAACGGTGCCTTCCGGGTGCAAGAATTAAAGTTGGCCTCGAACACCTTGCAATTGTTTGCAGAGGGGCTCGTCACTTTCGACCAGCGCCTGAATTTGGATGTGCTGGCCAGAACTGGCCAGCAAGGGACGACCAACTACCAGCTCCGTTTTTTGGCCAGTAGGATCCCAGCCATCGGTCCGGTGCCGGTCGGGGTGTTGGTTGGGGCGTCGCGGATTCTGAATAACAGGGTCGTTTACATGGACGTCACCGGCACGCTCGGTTCCCCTGTAATTCGTGTTCGGCCGGTACAGACGTTGAGCGCAAACGCCGTCCGCTTTTTTGTGGAACAGGCCTTGCCAGTGCCCGGATCAGGGGGCCAGTAAAAGAAGGTAAGTTTCGGCACAAAAAACAATGTAGCGGTTCTAACGATTGTGCCGATTCTAAAGTCTGTTCACCCCTGGAATCCCAAGCCTATCTGCCCAGGCTGTGGCCAAAGAAGCGTGGCCCTCCTTCCTGTCATGGAAGGGGCAGGTGAAGGATTCTCTCCCTGAGCATGAAAGGCTCGGGAGAATTTCCGGCCGACAACGTACTCCCACGGAGGGGATCATGCTCGCCAATTTCCAAACCAGCCGACGGTGTGTCCTTTTATTATCTCTGCTCGCTCCTGTGGCTGCGGCGACCGGGTGTTCGGTGGGTACCGGGAACATGCTCACTCTTTTTCCGGAACGGGAACAACTTACCGAAACGGCCAGGAACATCCGCAACATTACAGCGTCGCAGGGGATTCCACGCGTGCCGCGGGAGTTGAACGAATCCGTCCTGCCCGCTTATACAGTCGCCCCCGGAGACACCCTCCTCGTCCGGCCGGCGGACTTGGCTTCCGAAATCGTCTTTCTTCCGGACCAACCGGTCCTGGCCGACGGGACCATTCACTTGGGGAAATACGGACAAGTTGTGGTGGCCGGGAAAACTGTGCCGCAGATCGAGGCCCTCGTGCGGGCTCGGGTGAACGCCCATCATAAAAAGGATATGGGACCGGTGGTGGCACAAATTACTGTGCCCAATAGCAAGGTCTATTACGTCCTCGGCGAAGTCAACTCACCGGGATCATTTCCTCTCATCGGAAAGGAAAAGGTGCTCGATGGCATCCTGACCGCTGGCGGGCTGAACGGCCGGGCTTCGCACCACTCGATCATCCTGAGCCGACCCACGCCACCGAATGGCTGCCGGATCGTTTTGCCCGTGTGCTATAACCAAATCGTGCAACTCGGTGACACGACGACCAACTACCAGTTACGACCCGGAGACCGTATCTACGTCGCCAGTCGCAGCTTTATGGAAAACCTATTCCAACAGCACCATACACCAGGACTTTGCAACAGGCCGCAGGAGGCGTGTATCGTCGGCTGTGCCCACGGGCCCGAGCAACAGGGAATGATCGAAATGGTGAGCACCCCGGCGAAGGTTCTCCCACCCGGACATCCAAGCCTACCCCAGGGAAACCTGGTGCCATAATCGTCTACTCGACCCGCGATGCAGCGATATATGGCCCCAAGAACGTTTCCTGTCTGCTACAAAGGGGTTGGCGACCACCAAGAAGTTAGCGTGCCTGCGTCAAGGTGACTGACCCGAGCGACCAGGGTCGTTTGATTGTTTAATTTCCGTCAATTAGGTCTACTGCTTCTTGTGGG
>CAYYUU010000083.1:0-13350 GCA_964474955.1 uncultured Alcaligenaceae bacterium
ATCCAAGACCGAGCACAACGGCTGCCGCGGAACATCTCCGTCCCGCTTCGTAAAGCGTGCCGCCTTCTGAATCGGCCACCGATCTTAAGTTATGACGGCTACGCATTATTCAACTGGAAACGCTTTGAACTCGATGGACCGGTCGCCTTGGGGAACATCGACACGATCCAAAACTTTGTCCATCTCTACGACGAACATTGGTTCATCCTCGTCCACGTCGAGATCGAAGCCATCGCAGCACGGATTTTCCAGGCCATCCAGGCGATAGCGGATGCCCACCGCCAGAACGACAACTCTATCGTCAACGAATCTCTTCGAGCCATCGCCGAGGCCGTCTGGGAGCAAGTGGAGGTGTTACGGCGCATCCCGGAACACATGGACCCGAATTTGTATTACCGAACGTTTCGTCCGTACATTCGGTTCTTCGAGGACGTGGTCTACGAAGGGGTGGCGGAAGAACCTGTGAACTATCGGGGAGAGACTGGGGCACAGAGCAGCATCATGCCGACGCTGGTGGCGTTCTTGAAAATTCCACATAAGCCGTCGGAGTTGATGAATCACTTGGCCGACATGCGGCGCTTCATGCCAGCCGAACATCGGGAGTATATCGACGAGGTGGAAGCCATGCCCTCGGTCCGTGAGGTCGCCGACAAGGATTCATTCAACGACGTCCTGGAAGCCATGGCAACATTCCGAGAGGTCCATTACAACTGGGCTCAAGAGTATATTCACAAATGGGCTCAAGACCCTCGCGGTACCGGAGGCACACCATACATGCAATGGCTCAAGCAGCTCATCGACGAGACACGGGCCCACAAGATTGCATGAACCGAAAAAAGAGGTTGTTGCTCATGTGGGTGGGGCAAGCAGGAAGCGAGCGCAGCGAAGGAATTGCATGCTGCAAAGCAGCAGTGCGACTCCAGAGCCTAATGAGTTTTAACGACCAAAACCGGTAACGCCAGCCGGTCCAAGACTGTCAAAATTTCAGTCGTGAGAATTCCCATTACCGGTTTTGGTCGTCAAAACTCATAAGACAACGCAGCGAAGGAGTTGCATGCTGCAAAGCAGCAATGCGACTCCAGAGCCTAAAGACAACGCAGCGAAGGCCCCCACAAAAATAACAATTGGACAGGCATAATAGATTCGTCATTCCTTGATTCGAGAAACTTGCCAAACCTGCTCCAATCGATGAACAACCGCCCGTACGGACAAGGAAGCCATTCGCAGTTCGATCCGCGCTTGTCCCATGTTCTTCTTTCGCTTCTTTCCTCCCTTTTTCTTTTTCTTCTTGCCGAGCGTGTCCTTGAGCTGTTCGTAACGTTTCCGAACCCGCTTGTATTCTGGATTCACACACTTGTTGCGCCACTGCAGCATCACTTCCAACAGACCATTATCGGATTCGGGATACTGGCCCTTGTCGTCGGTCCTCGTGATCCAGTCGTCGAGAATCTTGCGATGCTTGGCGAGGACGTCGGCGTACTCCTTGTTGTCCGCCAGGTTGTTGATTTGGTGCGGGTCCTTGGTCAGGTCATAGAGTTCTTCCTTGGGTCGGGTGGGACCGAAGAACCGGGCCTGGACCTTGTTGAGCTTGCCCGCCTTGTACATCTTGCGGACACCTTCAAGGAAGTCGCGACCATCGCGATATTGTGGTTGGAGCCAGGGACGATCGGTCATGAAGTTGCGGATGTAACGATACTTCTCCGTCCGCACCGTGCGTATGCGGTCGATCGTATAATCGCACCGGTCGCGGGCCGAGATGACATACTTGCGAGCCTTGTAGTCCTTCGCAAAGAGGTCGTGTCCTTCGAACCACTTCGGCTTTTTCATGCCAGCAAATCGAACGGTCGTGGCCGATATGTCGAGCGAGCTGATGAGTTCGTTTCGTCGTTGATCCTTGGGAATCCCCGGTCCGATCATGACGCAAGGGACGTGGACACCACCTTCGTAGCAAAACTGTTTGTGTCGTACCGAGTTGGGCATGCCGTGATCGGAGAAGAAAATCACGATCGTGTTTTCCAGGAGTCCGTCTTCGGCGAGCCTGGCGAGGATCTGACCTATCTCCATGTCGGTGACCCTCGCCGTGTCCTTGTGTAAGGCGAAGTGTTTGTGCATCAGGGGAGTGTCCGGGAAGTACGGCGGGACAGGTGTCTTCTCGGGGGACGCCCGGACCTCCAACTTCTTCTGCTTGCCGCGGATCAGAGCAAAGAACCACTTGCCACCACGCAGTTGGATCTGGCCGAAAAACGGTTGTCCCTTCTGACGTCCACGCCAGGGATAGTTCCGATTTGTCTTCGCGTAGAGTTTGGATCGGTCGTAGACGAAGTTGTAGTCGTCCTTGCCGATGTTGAAGGTGTAGTACCCCAGCATCTGGAACAGTTCCGGAAGCGTCTTGACGCCCTCCGGTAAGTGGATCGGCGCGACCTTTGTGCGGGAACTGCGGTGGTTGTGAATCCCTAACGTCGTTTGATACGCTCCCGTGATCATGGCCGAACGACAAGGGGAACACACTGGAGCCGTGACGTAGCAACGTGAGAACAACACCCCTTGCTTGGCCATCTTGTCGAGGTTCGGCGTGTGTCCCTTGTTGACCGGATCTCCGTAACATCCGAACGCTGGATTCAAGTCTTCGGCAACGATCCAAAGGATGTTGGGGCGTTTCTTGCCCTTCCCACCGGCCTTCGCATCGGGGATGCCATGGGCGAACACCAAGCCGACGATAAATATCCCGATTCCGAACCGCGATAACCTCATGCTGTGTACTCCTTTTCGGATGTTGTTGATCCCTTTACGTGGGTGAGGTTGGACAAACACAACATGCGGTTTTACCACAACTAAGACACAGGTTCACGAGTTTCTCGTTCCTTCTGCGAGGAGACGCCAAAACGAAAAAAGGCCGGTCGCCGACAAGTGACAACCAGCCCTGTACCTCTCCACACAACCGAGTGCTTCCATGGTAGTTCTTGGTATTCTGATGAGTTTTGCCAACCAAAATCGGGCATGGATTTTGATCGGCAAAACCCACAAGGGGTCAATTTTTTAGAGGAGCTGACCGCTAAAGAAAGCGTTCATGAAATTCGTGCCCAAATCCATATAGTTCGTCGTGTTGGTATTCACTCCGAGGACTTGGGCCCCGTAAGCGCCGGGATCACTCATCATTTGCATGTAAGGAGTGATTTGCGTCCCCAGGAGTGGGGAAATTGCTTGATCAATAAATTGCCCTGTCCCGATGTAGTCGATGTAGACCCCATTCGTTCCCGGCATGTTTTCAATCATTTGATTGACTTGTTGGTGCGTTTGGGGAGTGAAACCAGGGCCGAACAGATATAAGGCTGAGGGATCACTCTGGATAACTTGATTTAAAGTGGGGTCCCGGAGTACCTGGTTCACGAACGACGAAGTCGCTGAGGCATTCATAATTTGGGCACCGAGAGGGTCCACCATCAACAAGCGTTGGTAATCCTCGGAAAATGTGCCGTTGGAGATACTGAATACGTTGAGAATGGGATTGTTCAGCGCGTTGGCTCCGAGGAATTGACCCGTGGCACTCGTCACGACATCCCTATGTATTCCGAGCGACCAGCCAAAAGTATTCGGCACGATCATCATTGGGTCGAGAAAACTACCATTGGTATATCCAGGCGCCACGGCGGCGAGAAACTGATCGGGCAACAGCCGCAGACCTGGTGTGAGCATGGGACTCATTACGCTGACCCAAGGCGTATGTGCGAGGCCAGCGGCATGGCCAAGCTCATGTGTGACAACCGTGAGAAGATCAAAGCGGGTGGCGGCGGTTCCCGTAATCGCACCACCAATCGTATAAGTCACGTGGGTAAACTCAGTGCTACTGTAGGGGTTGGAGTCGACGTACCACCCTTCCCCGGCGCCATCATTATCAACCCAAATCACCACAGACCCGTCGTCCCGAGCGACCGTATACGCCAACGTTTCGTCGGGCAAATCTGCTATCCGGAACGTGACTCGATTACTCAAACTGTATGTGTCCAATCCAACTTGTTGCCAGTTATAAAAGGCCGCATTGGCGATAGAATTCAGTTGCGATTGGGACAGACCTGTGTTCTGACTGGGTCCATTGATGTACGAACTGTGGTTATAGTAATTGTATCCTGAGTCCCCAAATGTGTAATCATAGCCGGCACCTCCATAGAGCGAATCGTTGCCGGATTCGCCAAACAAGACATCCACTCCATACCCACCATACATCTTGTCATTGCCGCTGCTTCCGACAAGCCAGTCGTCGCCATCGTCTCCCGAAAGCAAGTCAGATCCCGAGCTGCCCGAAAGATAATCCGAGCCGGTTCCGCCAAAGAGGCTGTCGTAGCCGGACTCACCGTAGATATTGTCATTCCCCGCATCGCCAAACATCTTGTCATTGCCGTAGTAGCCCAAAAGGACATCAGCCCCTTCTTCTCCGTACACCTGATCGTCGCCGTAGCCGCCATACACAGTATCATTGCCTCGACCAGCAAGGATAAAATCGTTGCCATCGTCTCCCCAGATTCGGTCGTTCCCGTCACCGCTTGAGATAACATCATGGCCGTCATTACCAATCAACTCATCGTTCCCACCGCCACTGACGAGGCGATCATCACCACCGTCACCCCAGGCCAAGGTGGCTATGTTCGTTCGATTGACGAATGAATCGTCCCCATCGCCTCCGATAAAAACAACCCGGTTTATGCTATATGGGTTGTAGGATTGGTACTCGAATTCATCTCCGTGGGCTAAAGACGCGACCACATTTCCGTTGACCATCCGCACTTCGGCGGCGTCATTTCCTGAACCTCCCTCGATCCATAATGTTCCGTCGGAACTGTAGTACGTGATGCCGGCGGGAACCACTCGGCCTTCCAGAGTCTCCACGGACAAAGTGCAACGTTGGACATTCTCGGGGGCCTTGCGTTTGTGGGATTGACCTTGGAACAATCGCGAAAAGAAGTTGACCGGGCTCATGGTATCGCTCCTTGAGGTTCTTTGCGTTTCGGAGGAAAAAGTTTTTGATTGTCTTCACCATCACTTCCGAGAAACTGATGCATTTTGGACAAAGAAATTTGAAAAAGATTTGGACAAGACGATTTTGTTCCCCGAACACGCACAGAATTCGTGCCATAACTTCTTGTCAGCTATGGCATTCATGGCGACCGAACGTGTCCACAAGGAACAATCAGTGGCAACGAGACAAGTGGGAAGAATTAAGACGCGCGAGCGGAAAGACGGGACTTCGTGGCAAGGCGGGGAACCACAAGGACACTCCGTTTGGAGAGGTGGTCTGCTGGGGAAGTCTATTGCACAAAGAATTGCACGACGTTTCCGATCACGCTCAACGCGAGAAGGCCCCCCAACAGTGTGATCCAGACGACGGCATTGAGGTTGCTTTCTTCCTCGAGCGGTTCGAGTTCTTCGAGTTCCTCGTCTTCCTCGCCTTCGGTGAGTTCCTGGAGGCTGGCCATCGAGAATTTTTCGCGGGCCAGTTTTGGTGGTTCGCCGTTCAGGAGGCATTCGAGGTCGATGATCAGATCGTCGGGGGTTTGATATCGGAGTTCGGGATCTTTTTGGAGCATCCACTCGATGACTTCGCCAAGGCCCGACGAGAGTTGAGGATTGAGGTGATCCGGCGGAGTTAATCGCTTTTTGAGATGGGCGCGAAGAACGTCTTGCTTGTTACTTCCGGGGAACGGAGGTTGGCCCGTGACCATGTGGTAGAGCGTCGCGCCGAGAGAGTAAATGTCGGCGCGGCTGTCGATGTCTTCCTTGCCGCGAATTTGTTCAGGGGCGATGTAATAGGGCGTGCCGATCGTGAGTCCTTTCTCGGCTCGCGCGAGGACGCGATCGTTTGTTTCTCGGGCGATCCCGAGGTCGGCGAGCTTGGCGATTCCGTCCTTCGTCAACATGATGTTCGCCGGCTTGATGTCGCGATGGATGAGATTGCGACGGTGGGCCTGACGAAGGGCTTGTGCGATTTGCAAGACGATGTCCAGAGCTTCTTCTTCGCTGAACTGTTTCTTGCGGCCTTCGAGTTCGTCCTTGATGGTCGTGCCTTCGACGTACTCCATCACGAAGTAGTGCAGTGGCCCAGCGGATCCGACGTCGATGGCTTGGACAACGTTGTTACTGCTAAACTTGGCCGCGAGGTGAGCTTCGCGGGTGAACCGCTCGAGGAAATCTTCTTTCGAAGCAAAGCGGGGGTGAAGCACCTTGACCGCGACGAAACGATCCATGCTCAGTTGGCGAGCCTTGTAAACGATCCCCATCGCCCCTTGCCCGAGTTTCTCCAGGAGCTGATACCCAGGAATCTGTTGGTTGAGCAGTTCCTTGGCTTCCTGGGCGATCCGCTTGGCCTGCGTTTTCGTGAGAAACCCAGCTTTGACGAGTCGTTTGAGCAGGGCCTCCGGTCCGGCGGCCTTACTGTTTCCTTCTCGACACGTAGCCATTTCGTCGCGAGTGATCAGACCTCGCGTGACCAGTGCATGCCCCAACTTTTCTTCTTCGGCTTGGGGGCCATCTGCCAAACGTTTTTTTGAGGCTCCCTCGTCCATCGCTCGAATCGTCTGCTCACCTTGAAGGAGTGTCACCCTGTCGTTAAGGTGTGGAATTATTTGATTGTGGTCATTGTACTTTCCACGTTTCCAAAATACTACAACAGCCCGAAATCGATGAGAGGTCTCTGAGTTCGGAAAGCATTGTTATTCCGTTCGCATTGATCGTGTGTCCTCTCTGCGAGACGAGAACCGAACACGGGGTCACGATGAACTTGTGGGAACGACTCAACGAACTGGCTCAAGAAATGGAGCGCCCCCTGGACGAACTGTTGCGTCATCACATCCAAGAAGGCGTCTTGCGTCGTCTGGCGATCTCGCCCGCCAAACGAGATTTTGTCCTTCGTGGTGGAATGCTCACGCGCCATTTGGTCGCCCCAATACCTCGCCTTTCCCAAGATCTGGATTTCGTGGGGACGTTTCCGTTTGACGTCGAGGACGCGATCGAGCGGTTCCGGATGGTCGTGTGCGAAGAACTCAACGATGGGGTCGAGTTGACCAACTTCAAGGGAAAAGGAATTTGGGAAAGGACGGAGTTCCCGGGCGTTCGGATGAGGGTGAACGTTGCGACGGAAGGAATCGAAGTCGTCTTACAAATTGACGTCGGGTTCAACGATCCGTTGGTGCCCGAGCCAGAACTAGTCGTGTATCCGAGTCTTGTAGGTCCTGATTCGGAAGTGTGGTGTTGCCGTGCGGAAACGATGATCGGGTGGAAGCTCCACGGGCTTGCCGAGATGGGAAGAACCGGTTGGCGACCAAAAGATCTCCACGACCTATACCTTTTGGTCACTTCCGTGTCTATCCAATTGGACGATTTGGCTCCGGCGATCGAGGCCGCGTTCGTGAGCCGCGGTTACGCCCTCGCCGATGCCTGGGGAGTGTTCACCACGCCAAACTGGTGGGAGCCCAAGTCGGCCTTCGTGAAGTGGGCCGAGTTCCGCCAATCCCAACCGGACATGCCGGTTCCCGAAGACCTGGGAATGGTCGCGCGGACGGTTTACGAAAAACTTGCGACGACATTTCGACAACTCCAGCAGGAAGAAGAAACGACATGACAGCCAACGCAACGAAGGACAATTTCTTACGACAGATCGTCGAGAATCCCGACGACGATACCCCACGTTTGGTCTATGCCGACTGGCTCGAAGAGAACGGCGAGTCGGAACGAGCCGAGTTCATTCGCGTCCAGTGCGAGAAAGCACGGTTGCCTCGCTGGCATCGTCAGTGGGAATGGCTCGACCAACGTGAGTGGACACTTTTGGCTCGCTACGCCGACGAATGGCGAGCCGAACTTCCAAAAATTCCGGACGTGGTGTGGGGAGAGTTTGAGCGAGGTTTTGTCCAAGAGGTGCGAGTCGTATCTCCGAAGATTCTTGAACGAGAACAGGAGACTATCCAACGTGCGGCCCCTGTCCGAGCCGCAGACATCATGAATCCGATCGCGAAGGAGGAGTGGGAAACCGCAATGCCCCTTCCTTTCATCCGCGCCTTGAGGCTGAATGACTACTACGAACTCGAGCCGATGTTCCATTCCCCGGTTGTCTCGACCCTCGAGATGCTCGACCTTTCGTCCATTCCCATGGAGGGGCACGAATTCGCGGCAATGGGTTCTTCCAAACAACTCCAACGATTGTCCACGTTGATCTTGGACGAGTGTTACATGGGTGATGGAAACCTTGGCCCGTTTGCCGAGTCGGAGCATTTCCGCGAGGTACGCCGACTGAGCATGAAGGGTAACAAATACGGGTATCACGAAGACGCACGCATCCGCCCGGCAGATGTGCGGTTGCTTGCGAATTCCGCCAACCTCGGCAAGTTGGAGTCGCTCGACCTGACAGGGAACGAGGTCGACGTAGAGAGCTTGGGGGAACTCCTCGATTCGCCGCACTTGAGGAATTTGCAAGAGTTAATTGTTGCGGAGAATCGGATTCTTTCGGATGGGCTCGCGTCGTACTCACTCAACTTTTTCGAAGGCGGGCTTTCGCAACTTGCTGCCGAAGCGACAATGCGCCTGGGGCGATTGTCACTGGCGAACAATCCGATTGGAGATGCAGGAGCTTTGTGGCTCGCCGCTTGCAACTTTTGCGAAGAACTCGTCGACCTTGATTTGAGTACGTGCGACATCACGACAAAAGGAATCGAATCACTGGCTGGCTCGCCGTGGTTCGGAAATCTCGGTCGTCTGAATTTGAACAACAACTCGGTTGGGGCCGACGGAGTTTTTGCTCTCATCAATGCCCTCGATGCGAAACACCTCTTCGCTTTGCATCTGGCGAATTGTGAACTGGACGCCGAAGCGGTCAAGTTGTTGGCGGACGCTTCGTGTTTGCAGAACCTGCTGACACTGGATCTCTCCAAGAGCGGGGCGGATGGGAAGAGTTTGCAGTCGTTACTTTCGTCCCCGAAGTTGGCGAGACTTCGCGAACTCCACCTTGCGGATAGTGGTTTGCATCACAGCATCGCCAAGGTGGGAGAACTGAACTTGCCGGGCCAACTCCTTCGCCTCTCTCTCGGACACAACTTATTCGAAGATAAAGGCCTGGAAGCGTTGTTCTTACGCGATGTATTTTCACGGCTCTGTGAACTCCGGCTGCCGGGTTGTAAATTGTCAGCGAAAAGCATTGCGATTCTGGCCAATGCTGGTTTGCCGAAACTCGGTTCTCTTGACTTAGCCAATAATGGACTCGGCGAGCAAGGGATGAAAGCGCTAGCGAATTCGCCTTTCGCCCGAACGCTCGTCGAACTCAAATTGGGCGAAAACAAGATCGGTGACAAGGGTGCCAAGGCGCTCGCTGCTGGGAATTGGCCTTGGCTCAAGCACCTTTACGTGGAAGCGAACGAACTCACGGAGAAAGGGTTGCTTGCGATGTCCGACTCGCCTGGCCTTTCGTCCGTCGAAGCATTTTTTGTTCGGCGGAATTCCGTTGAGTGGAAGACGCGGTCGAACCTGTGGCAGCGGTTTCGGTTTTGGTAAAGCACTTGGGTTTCGAGGAATTCAGTTCCATTTCAAAAAAAGCCACCGCAATGATTGTGGTGGCTTGGCGAAAAAGACAAAAGTGTTCGAGATTTGTTCTGGAGGCGATCTAGATTCCATCTCCGTCTATGAAACCACCGAAGTCGTTGTTGTCTTGTTGTGGCTGAGACTTGTGAGCGTCAGATGCGGAAGTTCGTTTCATCGTGATTGTCCTTTCGTTCGAGTGAAGTGAAGTGTTCTGAGTTTTGAGGAGGTTCTTGTCAAGGCGTTCTCGCCTGTTCGGTATCTTGACGCGACCTCCTCGGAACTTCTTACCAAACAAACTCAGATTTTTCTCCGCACCCAACTTCGGACCTTTCAGGACTTATGACCGCAATTCGGCAATCGGCGTCCCGGATGGCAGAATCGGCATGGGTCGTCCGGTGTGATCTTGGAACGACGTGTGGCGGTAATCGATCCCAAGATGTTGGAACATCGTGGCCCAAAGATCATTCGGCGACATGGGCCGATCTTTTGGACGCTCACCTTTGGACGTCGTCGAACCGATCACCTGTCCCATTCGGAAGCCACCACCAGATACCAACAACGACATCGCTTGCGGCCAGTGGTCTCGACCCGGACGACCGTTGCGAGAACTCAATCGCGGAGTTCGTCCGAACTCGCCCGTGACGATGAGCATGACTTTTCGATCCAACCCTCGGTTGTAGAGATCTTCGATCAACGCCGTCACGGCCCGGTCGTACATCGGCAGGCGAAACTTGGCGTCGGTGAAGATGTGACAGTTGACCGCGTGCGAGTCCCAGTTATATGTCACGTCTTTTGGCATCGGTTGACCCGGGAATCTTGGGTTTTCCATGACCATCGTTACGAAGCTCGCGCCGGCCTCGACGAGACGGCGGGCCATCAACGCTCGCTGGCCGTATCGATGCATTCCGTAACGCTCGCGAACTCGATCCGGTTCTTGCGACAAATCAAATGCTCGGCGGGCTGCGTCGGCATTGAGCAAACCAAGCGCCCTTCGTTGGTGAGTGGCCATCGCTTGCGAAGTGCCGGTTTGGTCCGCCGGGGGATTGGTCTGATCGAACTGGTTCAACAACGCGGCGCGATCCCCCAGGCGTTGTTGGAGTTGCGGAATCGGACGAAGGTTTCGGACTTCGAAATTCGATTCGGCTGGGTCTCCGGACACCATGAATGGATGCGTCGATGGGCCAAGATAGGCCGAACCGAAGCTGAACACGTCGATGCCCGAGCGGCCACGATCCACGCCCGCGATGTAATTCGGCACGCCATCAGCGAGGTTGCCTCGGACCTTGTAAACCATCGAGCCGACCATCGGATGGTCATTGATGAACCCGACCGGCGAACGCGGACGACGACCCGTCAAGAAATGTTTGTGGCCGCCGCCATGATCCGAGAACGTGTGCGAGATCGAACGGATGAGAGCGAATTTGTCGGCGACTCTCGCGTGAAGCGGCAAGTGTTCGCAAACTTGAATTCCGGTCACGTTCGTTTGGATGGGCCGGAAGTCTCCGCGATACTCGATCGGAGCATCGGGCTTCATGTCGTAGGTTTCCATGTGCGGCGGACCACCCGGAAGCCAAACGAGAATCACTGCTGTGTCGGGAGTCGAATTTCTTTCGGTCGCCTGGAGTTGCCAGGGAGTGATTCCCTGGACGCCGAGACTCCCGAGAGTCAACGCTCCGATCTTCAAGAAATGCCGGCGCGAAACTGGCCCCGGACAAGATATTGGTGTTTGTTTCATGCTCGTGGGTGGGTTGAGGCGTTTTAGTTGAGAAGGTCAGGTGGGGAGGTATGCGAGAGTTTATCTCCTTTCAGTATCGGCGAAATTTCGATCCGTGTCTACAAGTTATTGAGGGCGGGAAGTTTTCGTCGAGACACGCCGTTGGACTCAGAGGCCCTGATTTTGCTACAACGTTCTGGCGACAGTTCGCTACTCTAAGAAGAAGGACTGACCTCAATTCTTGTGCTGACAAAGTGCGTGTCTCGCGACGAACCTCGTCTGGAGGAATCCCATCATGAGCCTTTTCTCAAGTTCGTTCCGCCGTCAACTCTCATCCTTTCTTGGGTGCGGTGCCTTTCTGGTTGTCCTGGTCGGCGGCTGCGAGACACCTCCTCAACCGAAGAACGCCCAACCGAAGAACGTGCAACCAAAGAAAGCCCAGATCGATCAACTCACGTATGCGGATGAGTCGGTTCGAAAGCGGTTGCTTTCGTTTGACGCCATGGCCCGGGAAATCGCCAAGCCCAATTGGCATCATAAGAGCTGGCACAAAGTAACCAACGGAAGTGGGCCAAACCCATATGTGGCGTATCGTGCCATCTGGAGTACGCACACCGAGAAAAAGGAATTCGTCCTCCGACCAACCACGTCAGGGTTTCATCGTATCCGGTTGTCTGTCCCGGTGGATCGCAAGGACGGCAAAACCGTGAAGCAGTTCGTCCTTAATGCCATCTGGTTTCCCAATCCAAAGCAGTGGGGGGTGAGCATAAATTATCACGCCTTACCGAAATCGAAAGAGCTATACCACATCCACTTCTATCCTGGGAAATATCGATTCGATTCGGGGACACTGAGGACGTATGAAACATACAAACAATTTGGGGATTATCGTTATTGCATTCACATCAGTGTTCCCCAGACAGAGGTACATCCCGATATCCGTGGTTATCTGGTCTCGGCCAAGTCCTTTCGCGATAGTGGGCTTGCGAGTCTGGACAAACTTGACGGGTTGGTGCAAAAACGAATCGAGTCGGGTGCCGCGGTGGCCTACGTCACGGACGCCAAGAAACGCAAAACCAAGATCGTCAATAGAACCTCGGCAGGAAGGCCGCCGTTTAAGATAAACGTCCCAATCAAGTTTCGCCCACCTCTGCCGGAGCGTTACAAACTCAGCCCGGCCCAAACGAAGCAGATTTTGGGAGAAGCCAAGAAGGAACTGGATCGGCGGCGAAAAGTGCTGCGGGAACACTATGAAGCGATGTATGCTGCGACACAGAAAGCCTTTCCGCTTGCTAAGTGTTTGGAGCTGAAGCGATGACACTGGCCGCCGACGTCGGTTGTTTGAGGATGCTGTTGACACTCCCAGTATTTAACCCCCATCCAAGGGACAGCCGACCGATTCAAGTTGGGAGTGGGTTTGGTGCGGGAAAGATGTTACGAGGTACCTTGAGCCCTTCCAGTTCTGACTGTCCTGGACGAGATCGTAATGGAGTGCGACGAGGGACACACGGATGAGGTGAAACGGTGGTTCAAGAACCTGATGGTCGAAGCGATGACACCGTTAATCGACCGGGACCCGTTGAAGTGGAGGCGTCTGCGGGGTTGTCGTGGGGCGGGTGATCGTTTCCGACCCAACTGCGAGAGGAATTCCCCGCGCAGTTGGGCGTTTTGTCGCCGGTGGTATATCCCCGAAATATTCCTGTCACGGGCGATTCCTCGAGTCCTCCCGAAGTTCATCGCCATTTGGATCGTCGTTTGCTTTCCTGATCTGGAAACCAACGATCACCACCGTTCCTTAGTTTGAATTGTTGACAATTTCCGCAGTTAGGACACTCTAAATACACAGACTCCTGGTTAGTGTGTGCTCTATCAGGGTAGCTAGCGTTTGTCGCATCAATATCGCCGGTGATGCCGATGACTTTGTACTGCCCTACACCGCAGAAAACACATCTATAGGTTTCCTGGACTCCCTCAATCGGTCTTTGCTCTTCTATTTGTTGACGTGCCATCAAGATCAATTCCCTCATCCTGCTCGCACATTCAAGACGATGCTCTGGCATTTCAACAATCTCCTGGACCAC
>CAYYUU010000084.1:0-13334 GCA_964474955.1 uncultured Alcaligenaceae bacterium
CCTTTTCCGCCTTTGGCATCTCCGGCCTTCTTGCCGCCCATGCGACCTATGCCTTTTCCGTCGCCGCCTTTGGCATCGGCTTGGGCGCCTTTTTTGCTGCCTTTTCCGTCGCCAGCACCTTTACCCTTGCCAGCTTGATTGCCTTTGCCCTCCTGGCCACCTTTACCTTTACCGTCGTTACCTTTACCGTCATTCCCTTTGCCTTTGGCTCCTTTTCCGTCACTGCCTTAGTCTTTCCCGTCTCCCTTGGCTCCACCCTTGTGGCCTTTGTCGCCTTTGCCTTCCTTGCCGCCGGATTTTCCTTGGCCGGCCTTGTCTTCGTTCCCTTTGCCTTTGAATTCTTTACCTTGACCGCTCTGGGCCTCTCCGCCCTTATCGCCCGAAGATTTCACTTCGCTGCGTGCGATCTCGACCGGGATGCCTTGTCCCCCGAGTTTCTTCACGAGTTTGTTTGTCTTCTCGTTGAGCTTTTTCTGGGCGTCTTGAACCGCCCGAGAATTTTCTTTGCCTTCGTTGATGCGGTTGGTTTTGGTTTGGACTCGCGCTTGCTCGTTGATGATGCGGTCGAGTTCCTTGACGAGTTCTTTGAGTTCGTTCCGTTTGTCGCGGAGTTCGAGGACGCTGCTGCCTTCCCGGATCATCGCCAGGAGTTGTCGCAGGTCCGCGGCCAAGGCGGCACTGGATTTCAAGGTCCCTCGCAATTCCGGAAGGGACTTAAAGTTGCCCTTCTCGAGTTCTTCGATCAGCTTGGCGAATCGCGTATCGATCGAGCGGTTTTTGACCTCTTCCAGGACACGCTCGAATACTTTCGCGCGTTCCTTGTTCTTCTCGGTCCCGCGATCGTAGCGCTCTTTCAAGCGGAGCAACTGAGCACGGAATTCGCCGAATCGTGCCTTGAGAATGCGCTCTCGAATGACGAGCTGCTCTTTGAGCTTCTCGAAGTCCAAATTTGTTTTGGACTTCTTGGTGTCGTCGGCGACGGAGGAAGCATTGAAGGCGACGACCGCAGTCAACGCCAGCAACCCCATCCCGACCAAAATCATACGACGAAACATAAGAGATTCCTCCCTCGGGGATAGTGTATCCCCTGTCTCTTTCCGTGGAGCTTACGGCGTTCCACGAAGAATACGGATACTCTGGACTGCTCTGGCGATTTCCCACTTCTCGCCAAGGTCCGCGACGGCTTCACTTTCGCTCAACACGTCTAGATAGTATAGACGAACTGTGTGCGTCTTCCCAACACATTCTTGGATGGAAGGACGCACACGATGAACGGCGCAAACGAGGAGAGGTATTCGAGGGGCGGTTGCGGAAAGGGCCCTTCCGTTGCTCTGGGGCCGACTACAGCCCGCCAGTCAGTTCTCTTCGAAGTTTCTCGATGAGTTCCTTCTGGGCCTGTTCGATCTGACCCACCTGCTCCGCCTGCGAGTTGCTGATCTCCTCAAGCAAAGCGATGAGTTTCGGCTCGTCGATCCCCCCACCGATTTGGTCGATGACGCGGATCAATTGGTTCCGCAGGTTCTCGATGTCGTCCTTCGTCTGCACGGCCAGCTTTTTCGAGTCGGCCACGTTGGAGAGGATTTGCTGCTTGACCACATTACTCAGCCCATTGGGGTTTCGCACCCGCTCGGCGTCCGGGGCGACTTTGTTCCAAAGCGAGGTCAGTTCCGCGCCGGTGGTCGGAAAACGGGCCTGATCTTTTCCATCCTGAGCGGCAACGAGATTCGGATCCATCGATTCGTTTAGGGGCCGGAGGATTCGGAACCGAATGTGGTCTCGTCGGTCCTTCTTGAACTGGTTGATGTACATTTCGTCGCGGATTCTGTCGTACGCCTGACGAACTTTTTGGACCCGCTCGACGGCGTCGGAGAACTCCTTCCGGGCTCCCTCGATCTGGACGTCGACGCTCCGAAGCGGCGTCAAATCGTCCTGCCCGAGTAAGTCCATCTTCTTGATCTGCTCGGTCAGGCGGATTCGGGCGTTCTTGAGTTGTCGCGCCGCCGTCTCGAGTTGCGAACGCAGTTCTTCCTCTTCCAAAATGATCTGGGCATTGAGTTCGGTCTCCGAAACGATCAAGAATTTGAAGACGCTTCGGCCCGAAAGGATGCCCGGCCCCGTCTCGACGTTGTTGTCGACCGCGCCGAGTTGGAGCGTCAGTTGCCAGTGATACCGAATAGTTTGGGTCGACCCCTTCTTGGTCGTCACGACCTTTTCTTTCTTCAGGATGCTGCCGCGTCGCGGAATCAAACCGACGTCGAACGGATCGCGGCTGATGTTGAACTGCGGCGGCTTGAACTTCATGGCGGCGTCTCGCGACCGAAACGGTCGGAAGAAGTCCATCTTGGAGAGGAGTTTTCCGTTCGGAAGTCTCCCCTTCGTCGCTTCGATCTTGCCATACTTTCGGATTTCCGGGAGCGTCAAGGACTTGGTCACTTCGATGGCGGCCAACTTGTCCTGGAACTGCGTCAGCTCCATCCGTTTCGGCTGGTCGAGCGTCCCGATCAGGGCCGCCCAATACGTCGGGGCAACCCAAGTCTGGGGCGTCACGCCGATGGGAATGTTGGCAAAACCGGACAGCGCCCGTTTGGTGTATTCCCAGGCAAGCGGGTCGAGCGGCTTTTCCTGCTTTTCTTCCTTCTTCTTCGGCAAGTCGAACTCGCTCATCGAACGGACCGTCAACTTGAGGTCAACGGGTCGAACTTTGTAGAGCCAAACCAGGTCCTTCAATCCGTGGTCGTCTTGCATGACTCCCGTGAAGGGGATCTGGGCCTTGTACGTGACGAGGAAGCCTTCTGGGGCATTGGCGCTGCCGCCTTCGACTCTCGGTTTGCGAAGCACCACGTCGAGTTGGACCGAGGTTTGTTCTTCGGGCGGAAGGTCGTCGACCGGTTCGATCAAAAAGTGTTGTTTGCCGTTGACGTTGTCCTTGTCGCTGTAAAGGACGTAGAACTCGTAGGCCTTCGTAATGTTCTTGATTTCCAGCCGGAAAACCTTCTCGTTCTTCGGGTCGATCGTGGCCGCGGACGTGGGAACGGCCGCGCCTTTGATGAGTGGATCTTCGACGGTCTCGTCGACCTTCTGGACCTGGAGGCTGAACTTCTTGAGCGGACGTTCCACGGTCGCCACGAGTTCGAGCGAACTTCCGGTCGGAACTTCCAGCGTCCGGACGTCCTCCTTCTTGCCGAAGTTGCGGCGGACGAATTGACGTTCTCCGGCGAGTCCGGGTTGTCTTGCGGCCGGGCTGGGAAACTGGTTCAATTTGCGGCGTAGGGCTTCGGCCTCACTATGGAGATCCTGGAAAGCGGCCTGGGCCTTTCTCACGAGTTTACTCCCGGTCATCTTCGGGAGGGCCTTCTCGGCGGCATCGGCGGCATCGGCGAGTTGACCGGCGAGCCTTCTGGCCGTGTGGAAGATCCGGACCTTGATGGCGCCGAAGACTTCGACCACGTCCTTCGCGGCGGTCTTGCGGTTCCAGAACTCGCCGGCGACAGCTGCCGCGGCCTTCTCCGTCTCGGACCCGACCACCAACTCCCCGAGGACAGCATCGAGGGCGTCGAAGGATTTCTGCAATGTGCGATCTTGCCACTCCGTCTTCAGGTTGTAGTACATGTACGCCGGTTGGAGCGTGTCGGCGTGGAGTTCCGCGATGACCGGCGGCGGAATGAACTCGATCAGCCGAATGGGGGTGTAGTAATTCTCGGCCCAGATGCGGAACGCTCCGTTGCAGGCCTCTTCCGGCAAGTCGTTGAGATCCACGCGGTAGACGTTGCCGATCTCGACGTTGCAAGATCGAACTGCCACGACCTTTCCGTCGGAGAACACGAATCCGGCCCGGTCGGGCCGCTGGAGCTTTCGGACGTCCCAGTTCGTCGAGTACGAACTCGCCAGCTTCTCGACGGCTTTCTTGATCTTCTCGAATTTCTCCCAGGCCCCTTTCTCTTCCAATTCGGCCTTGGCTTTCTTGGCTTGAGGCGTCTTGGCTTCGAGGCTCTTGAGTTGGAGCAGGAGCCGGTCGTACGTCCAGTTTCGCCAATCGAGAACCTTTTCGACGGCCTCCGTGCCTTTCGTGCCCAGGCGTTCCGTGTAGTTCGGCAGGGCGTCGGCGATTTCGCCCGTCGTGACGTCGTCGTTCGTCCAGTTGACGACCACTGTCTTGTTCTTCCCGTTTTCGCGGACCTCGGTGTGCGAGGCCAACAGCCCCTTCAGCACTTCGTTGCTGACGACGGGATCGAGTTCTCGTTGGGGGAAATGCCACTGCGCCCAGTTTTCGGGGGCGAGTTGCTCGCGCAGATCATTGAGGGCAGATTGCGCCTCTTCGGGAAGCGAATCCTCGAGATCCGAAACCATGAGCGGCCGGATGCTCTCCCGGGTCTCCGGATCGTACTTCACCCACTGGTAGGATTGGACGACGACGTCGGGACGGGTTTGGTCGCGCGGCACCCGAAGGACGGAGAATCCGGTGGACGAATCTTCGCTCCAACGGACGCGGATTACCTCCAAGTACGCCCGCGTCGGCCAGTACACTTTCGGTTGCATCAACACGTTCCGCTTGGTCCAAATCCAGGCCGTCCGGTTGACCTCTTGCACGCCCTTCGCGGCCCCCGCAGCCCGGTCATTCGGCGTCGTCACGGCCCCGACAACACTGCACGTGAGCAAGACCAACAGGTACAATCCGATCGTCGAGAGGACCGCCAACGCCCATTGAGAACGTAACCGAGCCCAGTTGAACACGGGCGAGACGTTCAGTCCTTCGAGCCGCCTGGTGGCGTCCTGGACCGTGTGGTCGACCATGTCCTGGGAGTACCCATACTTTTCGCTCAGCTTCGGGTTGACCATCTCGACGGCCGTGATCAGTCGTCCCCCAAGACGCTTGGGAAATCGTTTCTCCAAGAGCAGCGCCAAAGTCGGGTCGCTGAACTCCGTGAAGAGCCGACGAAAGATCTTGATGGCCACGATCGTGCCGATGCCCACGAGCAACAGCACGAGTAACCCCGCCCTCACGAAATAGGCGTTGTTGGGGTTGATCAAATTCTGGTCGAGCGATTTGATCCAGTCGAAGTGTAGCGCCAGGACGAAATCCCCGAAAGTAAATTCCGTGGCGAACAGCCCATAGTCCAAGGCCAGACCCGCCCAAAACCAGATGCCCAAAAACAATAACGCCAAAGCCGCGCCTTCCAGGCAAACGTATGTGCGGATCAGACCGCTGACGGCCTTCAGCGGACTCTGGATCTTCCGACGCGTTTCCGCCCTGTTGATTGGTTGCTTCGTGGGTGCTGTCGCTGTAGCCATGAGAATCCTCAGTGAGGAGATGAAACGTCCGTAGGACAGGTTTATGACCTGTCCATTTGGTTTTTTTGGACAGGTTTATGACCTGTCCGTTTGGTTTTTTTGGACAGGTTTGTGACCTGTCCTACGGTCGGAAGAACTTCCTTTCTCCGCCATCCTTACGCGAGGCGGAGAAGTTTTCGGCAGACCCACTCGAGGGCCAGCAACCCGACGATCCCAACAAGGATGAACGAGAGGTCGATGGACAACTCGGCCCACGTGGGCTTGAGGATCATGTCCAACACGAAAATGAAGAGCGGAATGATCGCCGCCACGGCGAACACGACCAGCGCCCAAAGGAAGTTTCGGATGGTCGCCAGAATCCCCGCGATGAGCAACAGGATGCTCGCCGGGACGATGATCCAGAGCCAGTAGGCCGAGACCGCCGACAAGTCGAGCGTGAACAACGTCTCCCATTCCGGCAGGGCTCCCAGGACCATGAGCGTGACCATCCCGCTGATCTGCAAAAGCATCAAGACGAACACGATCATGCCGGCCACGTATTGCCGGAACCCAAACAGGACGCCCATCACGATCAACAGCAGCAACGGCGGAATCACGAGGAGCAAGTGGGCCATCGTCACGTCGATCGGGCCTGCCTTCACCCCGCTGTTGAGCAGGTCGTAGACTCCGCCCTTGTTCGTGTTCGTCGCGGGTGGCCGAACCACCAGCAAGTCGGGAATGTATTTGGCGTCCTTGAGCGGGAAGTAAAGCTTCAACCGCGTCGACGCGGACTCACCGTCCTTGCCGCCGGCCAAATTCAAGTTCCGCTTGAGGACCGTTTCCAGTTCCTCTTTCTTGTCCGGGACGTTCTTGAACGCCGGGTCCGCGTAGGACGCGAGTTGGTAGAGGTACCCGTGATCGGGCTTCTTGTTTTCCCTTTCCGGGTCCGGCTTGTAGATCTCGATTGTGTGTGGCGGAAGATACTTCCCGGGGGACCCAGGGACGGGCACCTTCAGGACGTACGTTCCCTCCGTGAAGACCTGGAAGTTGCCCGTGAACCAACCGCGGAATTTGTCACCAGGTTGGACGGGCCGAGGCTGCATCACGATCACTCGATTCGTCAGCTTATCGGCCTTGTCGAAATTCTCGGGCAAGTTGACGAGGACCTTGGGCCGTTCGGTGTCGGGAACGGGATCGACCCCATTCTTGAGTAACCGGACGGTGAAGTTCACCTGTCCCGTCCGGGCCTTGCGGGCCATCAGGATCGTTCCGTTTTCGGTGATCCGATTCGTCCGCAACGCCCCAGCATACCGGGCAAGTTTGACCCAGAAGCGTTGGTGAAACTCTTCGTCGTACTGCCGCAACCGCCAGAACTCTCCGGACCCGAGGTAGACGGTCCGGCCAACTCCCACCTTCATCGTCGCGATGTACGGCTGGAGGGTGTCGTCGAGTTTCACTCGCGTCAAACGGGGACCGTTGAACCGAGCCAGGACCGTCGCCTGTGGGTGGACGCGTTCGACCGGGTAGTAATTGTAGAACCCACCCCAGGGAGTCTTGCCCGGTTCCGGTTCGTCGCCCTCCCAGAAGAAGTCGTTCCAGCCTTGCGGTGGCCCTCCGTCGAGTTTCGCCTTCTTCTTGGTCTTCTTTTTCTTCTCGTCCTCGGCGATGTTGAGGAAATCAAACAACTTTGCGTTCGGCGCGAACTTGAGCGTCCACGGCCTTCGCGTGTCGTGCTTCGGATCGAAGCGGAACCGCCGCACGTCGAGAGGGACGACGGGGAGCATTCCGGCGAGATCCACGAACACCTTCTGGGGACGACCCGCTGGCGTCGAGAGTTGGTACGTGTAGATCGGCCCCGCCACAACGATCAAACCCCCGGCCCCGGTGGTGACCCACTCGTGTATGTTTTCCCATTGTTTGTTCGTCAACTCTTGCCAGTTCGGGTCGAACGCGATCACCACGTCGAATTCGTTGAGCGCTGGTATCGACGTGTCCCCGACGCGTTTGCCGAGACCCGACGGAAAGCTTCGCAACAATTTTTCGGACTCGACGTCCTGGGCAACGTTCTCCCCCTTGCCGGTCTGGAGATAGATGCTCAGATCCATCCGGCTTTCTTGGACTTCGCGGGTGAAAAGCGTTCTGACGAATCGATATTCTCGGGTCGGGCCACCGGCGAACAGCAAGACCCGAAGTTTCCGCAACAGGACACGGACTTCGGTGGGACGACTCTTGTGGACTTCCTTCGTTTTTTCCTTGACGTGGGGGGGAACTTCGGCTTCGAATTTCCAAATCGACTTCAAGTTCTTGAGGGCTTCGTCGTCCGTCGGGTCGACTCCCTTCATCTTGGCGATGTCGATTTCGAACTTGACCTCGCCATACGGGGCGTCTCCGCCACCCTTGAACTTCCCGTCGTCGCTGACGGTCTTGGTGAAGCCCGTCGGCACGAGTTTGTACTCGCCGCCGCCGATCGGAACTTCGCGGTATTCGCTCATCTTGAGATTGACCTTGAACGGTTGTCCGGCGAGCCCCTTCCCGACTGCACCGACGATGACCGGGAACTTGTCGTCGGGTCGGGCCACTTTGGGCGCTTGGATTCCTTGGACCTCGATGCTCACCGGCGGAATGTATTCGCCAATCCCGACAGTGATAATGTGGATTGGCTTCTTCGAATCCCGGACGAGGTCTCGTAAGTCGGAATAGGACTTGCGACTGCCGGCCGTATTTTGCCCATCGGAGAAAATGATGATCGCTTGGATGTCGTGGGCCGATTCTCGGATGGCGGCGTTGAGGGCCGGACCGGAAACGTCCGTCCCGGAACGCAAGCTCTCGTACATCGTCTTGAGTTTTTCGCGTAGGGCCTTTCGCTTCTTCTTGCGTTCCTTCTCGCCGCCGGCGTCGTCACCATAGTCTTTGGGAAGACGAACGTCGCTGACGTCGGGCGTGAGCCACGCCTTCATCGTGAATTTCTCGTCGTTGGTGACCGACTTGGGCGCGGCCTGTCCACCTTTGAGCAGGTGGATGATGTTCGCGTCGTCGAGGACGGCCCCAAAACGGTAGCCCGAAACATTGGTGACGTCGGCGACTTGGTCGAGGAATTTTTTCGGCTCGCCTTCTTCCTCGGCTTCGCCACCTTTTTTGCCCTTGGCCTGCAAATCCTTGTCGAGGAACGCTAGCAATTCCTCCGTCCGGGTCAACGCCTTTCCCTTTTTGCCCTTGGCAGTAACTTGCTTATTGAGCCGCATACTGTCGGACACGTCGAACAGCACAAGGACCTTCGACGTCGTCGTCCGGACTCGCACCTCCTGGCACCCAGGCAGCAGGAAGATGAAACAAAGGATGCCATAGACGGTTACGCGGAGCAGCCCAAGGAAGATTGCCCAAATCGGATGGATCGTCTTCATGTCCTGCCAGTACATCATCCCAACGTAGAACAACGCGACCGCCAGGACCGGCCCGAGGATCACCCACCAACTGCGGCCGGGAAACGCTAACGAGATGAGAAGGTAAGCCGCACACAGCAGACCCACGATGAAAATCGGGATCAACAGAGCCGGCTTGCGGGAAACGAGAATGACAAGGGTGAGTATCGCCAGCAGGACCGGATAGCCTATCAAGGGTATCGCGGCCATGAGCGGTAAGGTCGGCTTCGTTATGACGCCCGCAAGCGCCAACGTGACGAAAACGATCGTGAAGAGCAGGGCATAAATGGCATACACAATCATCCCGATCACGACCAGCTGCGGTGGAATCGAGATCGACTTGAGGAGCTTACTCAAGGGCTCCGGCTGGCGATAGAAAATCGTCATGAACAAAACGACCAAGGCACACACGACCGGGACGAACAACACCCATTCGGGGTAGCCTTGGTCCAGTCGCCGGAAGACCGCTTCGGTTGTCTCGATGTTGTTGGGATTCATGCTTCCGCCTTTGTCGCATTCTTGGGTGGGCTTTGCCTTGGACCGACACCCGTTCGTTGTTGGGTCCGTCGTCCGGATTTTCGAATTGTTTCCGTAGGACAGGTTAAAAACCTGTCCCTTGTATTTCCGTAGGACGGGTTGTTAGCCTGTCCTTATTATTCTTTGGACAGGTTAAAAACCTGTCCTCCAGTCTCCTCCGTCAGGCCGCACGAGCCGAAGTCCTCGCCCCACTCGGCAACACGCCTTCGCCTTCTTCGCCCTCGGCGGTGTTGTAGCTGAGGTGGACGGCGAGCGCTTGTTCGGTAATCAAGATGATGATGAACAGCAAGAAGAACAAAGGAGACTCCGACAGGTCTTGTTGCTTGTTCGCAAATCTGTCGACCGGAACGGTCTCGTCGAGGACCTCAAAGTCCTCCCCGGCGCTCTGCTGGAGGGCCGAATTGGGCACCCGCTTGAGGTCGCTTTCGTGCTCGGCGTCGACGTTGTAGACGTGGGCATACGTCGCCAGGGTCTTTTGAGGATTGTCCTTGTGGACTAGCCGAGAGATGTAGAATCCCGGTTCCTTGATGCCCTTGATGTCGACGACGAGTTGCCCCGACTCGGGGTTGCCCTCGATCTTCATGGTCCCGTCGCCCGTTTTCTTTTTCTGGTCCTTTCCGGCGTCTTCGTCCTTCCCGAGTGCGGGATTGGGTCCGCCTTGCGCCCGCAACGAAGTTTGCTTGAGGACCAGCGACGCCCGGGCCTTGGTTTCGTCCTTGATGTACCGTCTCGGATCGATCCGCACGGTCACTTTGTCGCCAACGTTCAAGTTGGCTTCGGCCGTCTGGCTGGCGAGATAGTTTTGCATCTCCCAGATCATGGGCTGGTAGACGAATTGGGCCTGACTACCGCCGGGCCAGTCGTTCCACTTCGTGCTCTTGGTGCCGACCATGGCTTTCTTGCCGGCCGTCGTCATCATCGCGACGACTCGGCCTTTGCCGAACTGTTGGGCCACGATGAACGGCGACCCGTACTTACTCTCGGCGATGAGTTTTTTGGTCTGGCGAGTGACCTTACGAATGTCGGGGTTCGTGTCCGCCTGTGCGAAAAACTTGGTCAAGTCGGGGCGCGGCCTTTCTCCCCGTTTGCCCGGCCCGCCTTGATCGCGGATCATCTCTTCGAGCGTCCTGGCCAGTTCGTAGGCCTTGCCACCACGCCCCGGTTCGACGAGATACCTCAAGCGATCGACGTACTCCTGGAATCGCCCTCGATATTGCTTGAATGCTTCCTTTTTCACGATGGTCATGATGTCATCGGTCAGCTTCAGGGTATCCGCCTGGATGGCCCCTCGACTCGCCCTGGCGTCACTCGGCAGCGTCGCCAACTCCTCGACCTTGCCCTTCTCGCGTTGCCAATCCTTGGCCACCGGGAAGTATCGATAGATGGGCAGATCTTCGAGGAACTTCTTTTGCTTCTCGTCCAGGAAGATCGGACCGAAGATGGGGAACGAGCTGCGGTCCTCGACGTCTCCGTCTCGGATCAACAATTGCCGCACACCAGGTATCGGGGCCACTTCGCGCGGTGGCTCTTCTTCCTTCGGGACGTAACCGTCGATCGGGACCGGGAACAGTCCCTTGCCCTTGTTGTACAGCACGTTGGTGTAGTGTTCGGGGTCGACGCGAGGCCCAAGGAAAATCGCCACGCCGCCACCGGCCTTGATGTAGTTCTCCAGTCGCTCGCGTTGGCCAAGCGGAACGGGCTTGCCTTTCGCGACGAGTTCGTCCCTTTCCTTCTTCGAGATGTAGGAGAGTTTTGGAACGTTCAGAAGAAAGATAGTGGGATACTTCTGGAGGTCGGCCTTCTCCAGGGCCTGGGCCGGCTTCAGTTTGTCGACGCCCGGGATTTCGTGTCCGTAGATGACTTCGTAGCTCGCCCCGGGAACGGATTGGAGAGCCGTTTCGATGTGGAAACTGCTGTGTCCGGGTTTGAGATGTTCGTTCTCCGGGCTCTCCCCGTCGATGACCAACACGGGCACCTTTTTGCGAATCTCCAGCGCGGCATACCGGATGTTGTCGGCGGCGACGGAGTCAGCGCTCCGAGGCAGTTCCTCCAAGTCTTTGGTCTTCAGTCGGGCCGAGAGTTGCAAGGCGAAGAACTCTTCGTCGTTCTTCACGTTTTGGCGGAATTTCCGAAGTTCGAACGTCGCCTTGACTTCCCCGTTGGCCGGAACCTTGAGGGGCATCGGCGGCGTCCATGTCGGGCTCACCTCGGCCTCGCGGGCGTTCGTCACCTCGTTATAAATCTCCACCTTGACGGAGCGATCGACCCTGCCGAAGTTTTTCACCGTCACGCTGAACGTCACGGGCACGCCTTCCCCGACGACCCGCGTTCTGGGCCGGAAGTCCGTGATCGATAGGTTGTCGCGGGCAACTTTCGTGCTCCCTTTCTGCTCACTCTTTTGCCGAGCCGTGTCCCACCCGAGGACTTCGACGCCCTGGGCTCGCAAATCTTGGACGGCCTGCCCGAGGGCATTCGATTTCGGTCCAGTCCAGTCGACCTTCCGGAAGTCGGTCATGAGGTGCAGGCGGTATTTTTTCCCCCTCTGATCCCCAAAGATTCGACCTGCCGCTTGCACCCCCTTCACGAGTGGCACTCGCAGCAACGTCGGCTTGAGGACCTTCATGTCCTGGGCGATCTTGTCCTTCGTCTGGGTCGACGTCAAGTTCTCGTACGTTTCGGGCAGGTAGTCCGGGTCGTCGAGCAACTTCGACAGGGGCAGCACCAGGAGCCTCTCGTTCGTGGTCGATTGGGCCAGGCTCTTGACCAACTTCTCTTGGAGGTAAATATCCTTGGCCACGTCGAGGCAATTCTTGGCCGTCTTGTTGTCCCAATCTCGGGTGCTCAAGGTGTCGTCGATCACCACAATGTTGAGCGATTCCTGGGCCGTGAATCCGGAGAACGTGAACCCCACGAAACGCCAAACCAGCAACCCGGTCAGCAACACCAACAAGCAACGGAGCAGCAACAACAAGAGTTGCTCGATGATCAACTTCCTTCGGCTCCGTTTCATGGCCTTGAGCAAGAACTCCATGGCCGCCCAACGGACCTGCTTGAACCGCAACCGGTTGATCAAGTGGATGATGACGGGGGCGCTGATCAATGCAGCACCGACCACGAGGAACCCTGGATTGGCAAAGAGTTGTAACATGAAGCTTCAATCCAAATATCACTTGTGTCCGAAGGAAGGAGGAAACGAGCAGGAAGACGTCTGGCCTGGAGGTGGTCCCTCCGAAACATTCCCGACGTCAGGTTCCTGGTGTCCCTTCGTGTGTTTCTCACAAACGCGTTGAAAGTAAGTTCCCGCGATCTTGCTCTGGGCTTTTCCGTAGGACAGGTTACAAACCTGTCCTACGGACGAAAAACGAAACTTACATTTCGAGATCTACAAGCACCCGCTTGATCAGCTTTTGGCCTTACTCTTGAGCAGCGCGAGGCGGTGGTGCAAGAATTTCGACAGCACCGCGTCGATGTACTGGTTCGTCGGAACCAGAAGATAATCAATCCCCTTGCGGGCACAGCCCCGTCGGACTTCGACGAGGTATTCTTCCAAGTACTGCAAGTACGCATCGCGGAGGGACTTCGGTTCGCAGTCGACCTCCTCGGGTTCTTCCATGCCCACAAACCGCGTGTGTCCTCGGAACGGGAACGTCAATTCGTCGACGTCCATGACGTGGAACAAGAGCACGTCATGTTTTCGGTGGACGAGCATCTCCAGGCCCTTGAACAGCGTCTCTCGATCGACCAACAAGTCCGAGACAATGACGATCAGCCCGCGCGAAGGAGCCTGTTCGGTCACGCGGCGGAGGATCCTGTAGATGTCGGTTTTTTCTTTCGGACGGCTCACGTCCATGGCCTTGCAGATGGCGTCGAGGTGCGTGTTCTGGCTTCGGGCCGGAACCGTGAACCGAACGTCGTCGTCGAACGTGACGCACCCCACCGAATCCATCTGGCGAAGCATCAGGTACGCCAGACACGCACCGATCGTACACCCATATTCGTATTTGTTCAGAGGCCCACGTCCATAGTGCATCGACGCACTCACGTCGATGACGAGCGAGCAACGGAGGTTGGTTTCTTCCTCGAACTGCTTGATGTAGCACTTGTCCGTCT
>CAYYUU010000085.1:0-13326 GCA_964474955.1 uncultured Alcaligenaceae bacterium
ATTTGGAACAACCTGGGAAATGCGCTCGGCCAACAACGAAAATACAAAGAGAGTTACCAGGCGTTACAACAAGGCGGTTCGCTGGCCGACGCCCACTGCAATTTGGCCTTCGTGTTCATGACGCATGGGCAACAAGCTCAAGCGATGGGTGAGTACCAAAAGGCACTGCGTCTCAACCCCGAACACCCGGTCGCCCAGCGAGTCTTGAAGCAACTGCAAGACGCGAGGATGCAAACCGCCGAGGCGAAGACCGACACGCAGCGAGTTCGTGGCTCGCGTGAGTTCTCTCCTCGTCACCGTTCGCGAACAGAGCACACAACGAACCGGCGTCCGTCGTTCGATTCGTCTCGCTCGGAGTTCCCGTCCCGCCCTCGTCCCCAGACGAATTCGCAGACGAGCCGCCAGACGTGGTCGAGTTCATTCCCCCCAGCCAACGCGAATGGCCCTGAATCTTTCGACGCTCGACGGCCCATCGAAAATCCCCTGGCTGGGCGATATCAAGAACCACCCGAATTGCCTCCAGTAACGCTCCCCGACACCACGGGGCGACTCCCAAGTCGTTTGCCAAACCGTTAACGGTCTATCTCGTTTGGATTGTCGGCTGGTTTTCACAAGCCTGAAGCGCGAGCGAAGGACAAAGAAAGCTCCTTCGCTCGCGCTTCAGGCTTGTAAAGATCCTTCGTCCAACCTGGGCGAGGGCTTTCTCGTCAAACTACCCCACCCGAACCGTCTCCACTGCCTTCAGCGCTTCCGTCGGCGACATCACTTTCAACAATTCTTCCGGATTGCTTTGAAACCACGAGGCCACCAACAAGATGCTATCGCGGCGAGCGAGTCGCTGCTGTCGCGTCCCCATGTCTCGATCGCTGTAGACGTTTTCGATGAGTTTGCTGGCATCGCGTCGTGAGGCATCGTTGCTTGGGCGCTGAATCGCTGCCACCGTTTGTCCTTGATGAATCAAATACCAAAGCGTTTGGCCGTCGTCGCCCTGCAGTGGATAGACGAACGAACCCGCCGCCTTCATCTTTCGCATTTGGGTAAGTTGCTCATAGACCCACTGCAGCACCACGAGTTTATCCCGCAATGCCGCAGCCCGCTCGTATTGATGTTCGGTGGCGGCCCGTTCCAGGTCCGTCAGTATCTCGCTCAAGGCCGACGTGTCCTGACCTTCGAGGAACCGCTGGGTGGCCCGGACCTGCTTGAAATAATCTCCGCGAGTACATTCGGCGGCACAAGGACCAGTGCAAGTGCCCAGGTCGTAGCGAATGCACCCGGGGCTGTACTCGACTGGGAACAACTCTCCTTGATCCGCAAAGTGCATCGTCTGGGACTGGGGACAGTCGCGCAATCGGAAGTAGTCATTGATTCGCCGGACGCCTTCCTTGGCCATCTTTCCAGTGGGAATTGGTCCGTACGAGGCCATCGCGTCTTTGGGTGGTTTCTTGGCGAGAAAAACAAATGGTGCCGGCTTTCGACCCAGACAAAGATAGATCGGTCGCCTTCCAGTTGGTTGTCCCTTGACGTTGAATCGAGGTCGCCATCGCCGAATCAATTCGAGTTCGCGATGCAGGGCCGCAAACTCGGTCGGGCTTACTTCCCAAACGATCCGCACAGTGGTCGCAATGATCCGCCCCGATTTCGCCCTTGCGTTCGAAGGTTGGAAGTAATTCATCAACCGCTTCCGCAAATTCTTCGCCTTGCCGATGTACGTGACGTCGCCGTTGTGGTTGAGCATCCCGTACACGCCCGGTTGTTTTGGGCCGAAATGGCGCAGCTGATCGCGTAGCTGTCGTTTTTTCTTGCCTTCAATTTGTTCGACGGGTGGCCTGGGAGCAAAAGGCATCAAAAAATTGGGGCCGAAATCGACGAAGGAATTCGAAGCAAAGAGTTGGTTTGACGGACGGTCCATGTTCGTTTTGGTGATTCCTTCCGTGGGAGAATTGGCGAGAAACGCCCGAGAAATTCGGGGATTTTTTGCAACCGTCTACCAAGATGGATCATTTCCAGATCATTGGAAAATGAGTGAGGTCGAAGAATCGTATGAGTTGTATGGTACAGCCGACGCAAAAAACGTATACAATTATTTAGTGTACTCTTGACCAGTACACGTTGTGGAGGTAATATCTACTCAGCACCATGACGGTGCCCGCGAGCCGGGCCGCTTGGCTGGGACATTGGGGGCGGTCCCGGTTCGCTTTTTTCATCTCATCCAAAATAAACCTTCCCCATTCCTTCCGCAAGCTTCCATTCCCAAAAAAGTCTCTCAGCCCTTCGTTGTGTCCGTCCGGATTTTGGTTCCGCCGAGCCAGCGGACTCGTCTTTGATTACTCTAAAAATAGCTGGCACGGCAACCCAGGGTGATACGTTCGTGCCGTTAGCTTTTACTTTCGTGATGGCACACGCACAACCATTATGGGGAAAAATCAGATGGCCAGAAATGACGAGCCCCTCCAGCAACCAAACACACTCCGCGAGGTCCTTTACGATATCCGCAACGACGACTTGAAGCGGTTGAGCAAGTTAGTCGGGGGCACGAAGTTGACAAAAAAGGCGGACCTCGTCGAGTTCCTTATCGATGAGATCTTGGGAGACAAGCAAGCTCGAAAACTCTACGAGGAAATGCCACCGATCAATCAGAAGGCCGTCCAGGAAGCGACTTACGACTCCAACGGGATGCTCGACGAGATCTTCTTAGTCGCCATGTATCAAGACGTGCCGGTTTTCTACGACGTGCCCGAAACCGAACGCCGATCGTATTGGTACGATCGTCAGCGTTATTCGACGACGCTTCTGCTGTTCCTGCCAGGAAGAAACCCGCTCCCGAAGGACCTCCAGGCCATCCTGAAAAAGTTCGTCCCAGAGCCTGAGCCTTTCCAAATTCTCGCCGTCGAAAACCTCCCAAAGACGTTCCGCCAAACGCAGATAGACTACGCGGGAGAGACGACCTTTGACTTGGAACTGCAAGAGCGATCGACCGAACTCGAAGCGGGTCAAGAACTCAAGGCGGTCTTGCAACTCGTGGAACTCGGCAAGATCTCCGTCACGAGCAAAAAACAAGTCCCAAACGCGGCGTCCCTCAAGGCCATCGAAGGGGTGCTGCCGTCGGGGGATTTTTACGTCCTTGAGGACATCGAAGACTGGGACCTGCTACCCGGCGGGTGTGCCATCAAGGCGTTCGCATGGCCCATGATCATCCAGGCCGCTGGATTCGTCGAACCGTCCTCGGGAAAGCTCAAACTTTCCGAAGCCGGTCGGAATGCCCTCTCGGCACCCGCACACGAATCCCTCCGCAAGGCATGGAAGAGGTGGCAATCGACCACTCTTGTGGACGAGTTCAACCGAGTCGAAAGCGTGAAAGGTCAAGGAGGTCGCGGGACGTTGAGCGCCGTAAAGAACCGCCGCCCACCGATCGTCGAAACGCTCAAGGAGTGCCCCGTTGGGAGTTGGGTCGCGGTCGACGATTTCTTCCGGATCATGGGCGTGCGCAAGAGAGACTTCATCCTCGCCCACGACCCGTGGAGGCTCTACATCGCCGATTCTCACTACGGTTCGCTGGGACAAGACGCAGGTTGGGAGCACATGGAAGGGCGATACATCTTGGCCTTTCTGTTCGAGTACGCCGCGACGATGGGGCTGATCGATGTCGGCTTTACGCACCCAAACGACGCCCGACCAGATTTTAACCGACTTTGGGGAACCGACGACCTGATTAGCCTCAGCCGCTACGACAGGTTACTCTACATCCGTCTCAATCAGCTCGGAGCCCATTGCCTTGGTCTGACCAAGAAGTACGAACCACCCCAAGTCGTCCACGAGAAGAAACTCAAGGTGTTGGCCAATCTGGACATCGTTGTCACGAGCCCGCCAATTCCTCCCGCCGACCGGTTGTTCCTCGAACGCGTCGGCAACGCGAAATCCGAGAACGTATGGCACCTCGACAAGACGAAGTTACAAGGGTTGCTCGAACAGGGCTTTTCGATCTCCGATGTTCGCAAGTTCCTTGTGGACCGCAGCGCCGAAGCCATTCCGGCAACCGTGAACCAACTTCTGGACGACCTGGAGGCGAAGGCGAGTTTGCTTTCCGACGGAGGTGTCGCCCGAATTCTTCAGTGCAAAGACGCGATGACGGCCCAAACGCTGGCCGCCGATCCAACATTGAAAAAGGTATGTCAACTGGCAGGCGAGACGTGGTTGGTGTACCAAACAAAGGACGAGAACACGGTCAAGAAGGCACTGCGAAAACTCGGATATGTGTTGCCGCCAATGAAGGACTAAAACGAAAGGTGGAAGGATGAAGGCTGAAAATTCCAAAAGACAAGAGAAAGATAGAACCACGGATCACACGGATAAAATTCATCTGTGTTATCCGTGTGATCCGTGGTTGTCTCCTCTTTCTGTTCCCTGTTACGCGATGATGTCGTGAACGACTCGCCCGTGCACATCCGTCAGTCGGAAATCTCGTCCATCAAATCGGAACGTCAATTCTTCGTGATTGAGCCCGAGCAGATGTAAGATCGTCGCGTGCATATCATGCATGTGGACTTTACCCTGGATGGCGTGGTGACCGAACTCGTCGGTTTCGCCATATCCAAAGCCCGGCTTCACGCCACCGCCGAGAAGAATCTGGGTAAAGCCGTATGGGTTATGATCGCGACCCGTGCCGTTATTTTGAGCGTAAGGCGTTCGACCAAATTCACCGCCCCACCAAATGAGCGTGTCTTCGAGCAAGCCACGTTGTTTCAAGTCTTGAATGAGCCCGGCCACGGGCTTATCGACCGCGCGAGCGTGGTAAGCGTGTTTGGGCAAGTTCGAGTGTTGGTCCCACGCGGGGTTGTTCGAGTTGTCGCCATACGTCACCTGGATGTATCGAACGCCTGCTTCGGCGAGCCGACGAGCCATGAGACATTGACGACCAAAGTTCTCGGTCGGTCGCTGGTCGATGCCATACATCTGTAACGTCGCCGGCGTTTCGCGAGAAAGGTCGAGCGTGTTCGGAGCATGCGTTTGCATCCGGAACGCGAGTTCATACGAGTTGATGACCGCTTCGAGTTCGGTGTCGCCCGAAAGGCTGCCGGTCGAACGCCGCATCTGTTCCTGGTTCATCGACTGCAACAGATCGAACTGTTGGCGTTGTTCCGTCCGCGAACGTCGCGAGTTCGTGAGGTTGCGAATTCGGGCGTCGGCCACTCGCATTCCCGTACGACCAACTTGCGTTCCTTGAAAACTCGCCGGAAGAAACGCATTCCCAAAGTTTCGAGGACCACCATTATTCATCGGCGGACAAATCGTCACGAACCCCGGCAAGTTCTGGTTCTCGGTCCCGAGCCCGTACGTCACCCACGCCCCAACCGACGGACGCACAAGGTTGATCGAACCGGTGTGCAGGAACAACGTCGAAGGACCATGAGCCACGCCGTTCGTGTGCATCCCATAGAGGAAACACATGTCGTCGACGTGTCGCGCCATCTCCGGGAACAGGTCGGAAACCCATCGATCGCTCTGCCCATAACGGCGGAAGTTCCAGGGCGATTTCATGACCTTGTGGTTCCGGACGGTCATCGTGTTCGCAAGAACGCGAGCGTCGTCAAACCGAAGCTGCTGTCCGTTGTCTCGTTCGAGACGAGGCTTGTAGTCGAACGTATCGACCTGGCTCGGTCCACCCTGCTGAAAGATGAAAATCACGCGCTTCGCCCGAGGCGTGTGGTGTGGCGTTTTCGGAGCGAGCGGATTCGTCGAACTCGGAACCGCGGCACGGGAATTTTGCGTCATTCCCGCGAGGGCGAGATAGCCAAAGCCGCAGGCGACACCCTGCAGGGCTTGGCGACGTGTGAAATATGGGAAGTTCGATGGTTGCATGATCGAGACCTTTCGAGGCGGGTGATTATGATTTCATTGTATCATCGGCGAGAGGGGCTGCTATCGGATTCCGAGCCGGACCCAAATACGTTGTTATTTTCGAAGTTCGTTCTGTTCCTTGAAGAACATCACGAGTAATACCAATCGCGATTCTGGCTGTGAGAGCATCCACCGGAAATTTCCATCGAGTTCAGCAACGCTCGAAAATTGTTCTTCTGGTTCTTCCGGGCGAGATTCCCATGCGCCCCGCGAATACCACTTGAAGATCGGATATCCTGCTGCTGTCACCTGGTAGATGCCCAAATCTGATGGCGGCGATTCGCTCTCAACTTTGCGGAGCTGAAGTTGAAAGATTGAAGCATTCTCTTTGCCTTGATTAATCGGAACCAGTTCCAGAACCGCAGTTCCTTCCGTCACTTCCGCGACTGCTCGGGAAGCTCGCGACGCGCAAGAGCGGAGTTCATCGGCCGCTTGAGGTGCTTTGGCTTTCGCCTGGTTGATTGCACTTTCGAGAAGTTCGGTGTAGTCGTCCATTGTTGAAATGCTCATTCTGTGGCCTCCGAAAGCACAATCCGACCAACGATCGGAAGATGATCCGACACCCCATGCCCACTGCCGGATTGAAAAGGTGTCGGTCGGCTTTGTCCGTCAAGCATAATTGGAGTTGCTCTTACTCGTGTGTTTGTTTCGTCAAAATACGGTGGAGTCTCCTGAAGGAGGCCAGCTGAAATGAACACATGGTCAAAAGTCTGCCAACCGTCCGAACTACTGAACTTCGTTCCTGCGATCCCCCGACTGGTCACCTGGGGACTTCCATGAGGAACTTGTTCCCCAAAATAGCGCCAAGCCGCATTATAAAGCCGAATTCGCTGGACGTCAGCGTCTCGCCAATGCTCTCTCTGCCTTGTCGATGCATGATCACGCTTTCCGATGAATCTCTCTTCGAAAATGTCTGCCGTTGGTTCCTCATTCAGGTCGCCGAGAACGACAAGATGCCGAACGATTCCCGAAGCCGGTACTTCTGGAAAAAGGAACGCCCGAGAATTTCGCCGGAGAAAATCGGCCAACCGCTCACGAATCACGCGAGACACTTGAAAAGCAGTCCAGTGACACGCTACGAAACGGATTAAATGGCCTCCGCCACGAAAGTGGACTGGAACCATTGCTCTTGTTGCGCGAGGGACATCCTCTGTCTCGGTTGGAAACACAGGTGGTTCTGCTGTGATTCCTGCCCCGGTTCGATAAAAGACAGCTACCTGGAAATCAGCATCCTGCGAACTTGGTGGGAAGGAAAACTCGAAAGTCGAAGGAAGGTCTTGAATAAGTCCTTCGGCAGCTCCACGAGTAATTTCGCACACAGCGAGAATGTCTGGATAATCCTCCCCAAACAATTCTGAGAACGCTTCAAGAATCCGATCTCGCTTGGCGAAGTAATCTGCGTGAGTTGTTGGCCATCTTCGTTCATTATGCCAGTCGATGTCATAATGTGCAAAATTATGCAAATTCCACCACGCAAAAGACAGCGACTTCGGCGTTTCTTCCTCCACGCTTTATCCTCAGCCGAGAATTTCCATCGCTTCTCTACCCCTCAAATCTTACTCCATGTCTTCGTCACGTGTTCCAACGTTCGGAATGAAGCTTTGGGCCGATTCACTGCCAGCAACAGCAAGCACACGTGGTTCACCACGGCTGATTCTGGCGCTCCATCCCAACGAATAGATGCCGCAGATCGACCAACAATCCCGAGCACCTCTGGCACATTCGCTTTGGAGTGAGGTACCGCGACTCGGCCGTTCGGAAGGACCGTTGTCCCCTGTTGTTCTCGGGTGAGGACGTGGGAAACAACTTCCTCTGTCTGCGATTGAGGGAGTCGACCTTGCACTACAAGTTGGCCCACCAAATAACGAATGACCAATTCGTATGTGGAAAGTATCGAATCGGACAACTCCACAACCGGATACCCCAACTCGTGGATTGACCATTCGTCCATCAGTTCACATACCGAAAATCAATACTCGCAAACAGCGCCTGATAAACTTGCTCCCAAGCTGTCTCGGGATTCCCTTGCGTCTTCTGAAGATACCCCGAAACCAAATCTCTCTCTCGGCCGGTGGGGTCGCGGCCAAGCGTCAACTGATACGCATATTCGATTCGATCGCTCGTGTTCATCTTCTTGGCGAGGGTTCGCTTGGCGGCCTTTTGGGCTTGCTCCATCACGAACGGGCTATTCATCAAGTATAGCGCCTGCGGGGCCACCGTGCTCGACGCCCTCGCCCCAACGACCAAGTTCGGATCGGCGAAGTCGAACACCTGGAACAGTTCCAGCAAGTTATTCCGGAACACCGGAGTGTAGACGCTCCGTCGCTTTCCGGGGAAGTTATAGTTGCTTTCGTTGACGTTGCCCGTTGTGCTTCGCCCGCCGGCCTTCAAGTCGAGTTCGCCGCTCACAGTCAAGACGGCATCGCGGATCACTTCGGCTTCGAGTCGCTTCCGATTCTGTCGCCACAACAACCGGTTGCTTGGATCAGCTTTGACGGCTTTCTGGACGTTCGGGTCATTCGGATCTTGGCGGCTGCTCAGTTGGTACGTCCGCGACAACATAATCTCGCGGATCAACTTCTTCATCGACCAGTTCTGTTCCACAAATTGAACCGCGAGGTAATCCAACAGTTCCGGGTGCGAAGGACGATCCCCGGTGCTGCCAAAATTATCGACGGTCTTGACGATCCCGTTTCCGAACAGATGGTGCCATATTCGGTTCACCATCACGCGGGCCGTCAGCGGGTGTTTGGGACTCGTGAGCCACTTGGCCAATTGAAGGCGTCCGCTCGCGTTCTTCGGGATCGTCGGCATTTTGCCGATTGTCGCGACTTGCAGCACTCCACGCGGAACCGTCGGGCCTTTATTGTGGACAACCCCGCGAACACAGATGTAGAAATCTTTGACGTTCTCCATGTCCGCGACAGCCATTGTCCTCGGAACATTCGGTCCGTTCTTTTGGAGTTTCTTGAGTTGTTTTTGCAACTTGGCCAAATTGTACTTCGGTTGTTCTTTCTTCGGCTGTTTCTTCGCGACTTTGGGCTTGGCCTTCAACTCTTCGACCGGGATGAACTGAACGGCGTCGGCGACAACCACTCCGCCCTTTGCACCTTTGTTCGAGACCTGGACAAATCCGCTCTTGCCTTTTTCGAATTGGAATTGACCCAGCGGATAGAATCGTCCGTCGATCGAAGGCACTCGCGTTTGGTTAATCCGCAGTTGTTTCTTCCCGCCGGCGAAGTGAATGTCGATCGGTGCGTTTACCGCTCGATTCGAACCGACTAGAAACGCCAACCGCACTTCGTATTTTCCGGACTTTGGAATGTTCGGCGTGAACGTGAGCGTCGCGAGTGGTCCGCCCGGGCTCGCGTAAACATAATTCTTGCCGATGAACGTATTCATGTATGTGGACTTCTTCCACTCGCCGACCTGTTTGGCCTTCAGGTCGTCGACCACAACGCCGGGCAACTCTTTCACGCTCAACGGACCGCGAGCAGGGGTGCGGCCATTTTTCTTGGCGACCTTGCGGGCTTCGCGGATCTTCGCCTGCAACGCGGCCACGGCCTTCTTGTGTTCTTCGACGACTTTTTCGAGCTTCCCCGACATCGGTAAAGGACGAGTCATCCACTTCGAAACATTGCTGTGGACGAGCGATTTGGTGTTCTTGAATATTCCCGCCAGGGCGTAGTAATCCTTTTGGGGAATCGGATCGAATTTGTGGTCGTGGCAACGAGCACAACCTATTGTCATTCCCATCATCGCCCGACCGAGCGAATCGATTTGCTCGTCGATCACATCGGATTCGAGAACCGGCTTGTCTTGCAATTCGTAATTCGTCGGCCCGAGCAACAGATACGCGGTCGCGACGAGTTGCCAGTATCGTTCCTGATCGCTCTTCGCTTCGAGCAAGTCCCCTGCGATTTGCTCTTTCAAAAACTGAGCATACGACTTGTCGCTATTAAATGCATGAATCACATAATCTCGATATCGCCACGCGTCGGGGAACAGCATCGATCGACCACCACCGGTTGATTCCGCGAAGCGAGCGATGTCGAGCCAGTGCCTTGCCCAACGCTCGCCGAAGTGCGGCGAAGCGAGCAACTCATCAACGACCTTTTCGAATGCCTTGGGTGATTTGTCGTTGACGAAGTTATCGATTTGTTTCGGAGATGGCGGCAGCCCGATCAACGCAAAATACGCCCGGCGAATCAAAGTTCGCCGATCCGTGTCGGCGACCGGTTGGAATCCTTTGCTTTCGAGTTTGGCCAAAACAAACCGGTCGATCGGCCCGTGTGCCCACTTCTCGTTTTTCAGGTTCGGAAGCGGAGGACGTTTCGGCAATTGAAAGGCCCAGAACTTCCGTCCCTTCTCGATGTCGATGCCATAAGTCTTCTTGGCCGTCTGATCTCCCGTCCGAGGGTCGGGGGCTCCCATCTTGATCCACTTCTTGAAGTCCTCAATCACGTGGTTGGGTAGTTTCCCCGACGGCGGCATTTCCAGAAGCGGGTCTTTGTATTCCATGGCCGCGATCAACAGACTTTTCTCCGGGTGCTTCGGCACGATGGCCGGTCCGGTGTCTCCGCCTTCCAAAAGTCCATCTTTCGAATCGAGAATCAGACCGCCGCGAGCGCGTTTCTTCGAGTTGTGGCACTTGTAACACTTGGCGACGAGGACGGGCCGAATCTTCTTCTCAAAGAAGGTGATTCCGGCGTTGTCATCGGCGACAGCTCGGACACCAAAAGAACTCACAAACGCGAGCGTGAACAGGGTTATGAGGGTCGTTCGCATAGACTCATTCGATAAAAAGGACCGTGGAGATCGCCTTTGCCAGGGGATCAGCAACATCGAGAAAATAACGAGTGACGTAAGGTCGGGGTGGACTGGGCGGTTGGCTGGGACCGCACGACGGACGGTCTGCTTCGACTACATTTTCTTATCTTCAGGGTAAATCTGCAAGGGGGTGAAGTCAATAAAAACTGCAACGATCGATTCATTTTCGTGATTGTGTGGCGACTAACCAAATCGAAGTCCGGGCCGTTCCTTCAGAGCTTCTCTCCCCTGTCTTGGATCGCCGGGGTGACCTTTCACTCCTGCGAAGAGTCGACGCAGCTTGGGAAAATAGGAAGGGTTTTTGAGCTTTTTCAGGCATCGGAGCGAAAATTGATTCCCAACGGAGAGAAAACGCAAGGAGTCACCGAATGGAGCATCTCGAAGTATCTCCAAGACCTGATCGTCAATCGTTTCGTCTCCATAGATGCTGAGGTAAATGAGGCTGGCGAGGTAGGGCGATTTCGCGATGGCTTCGATTGACGTTTTGCTCACTCTGTGGCGCAAACTCAAAGATCGCAAGTTGGCTGCGGCTGGATTATTCGCGAGGGCGACAACGTCCTCCTGCTCGAAATCTCCCTTGAGTTCTAAACTCACGCACGCAGTGCCGCCGACCGAGACAACGCCGCGACCGTTTTCCTGTCTCGAGTTTGCGATAGCAATTTGAGTCTCGGTGTTCCCTCGAAGTCTGGAAAATTGTCCCACACGCTCGGGTCGTAAGAGTGGCCACCAAGGTCCAGATATTTCAAATTCCAAAACCGCTTGGAGCGAACGAGGGGCGCAAAGTGCTCCGACGAGGCCACTGGTTCGAAACCTAAGACGAGCGAGTCCAAAGACGGAAGAGCACCGTTGGCCACGTCTACGAGCCAGCTGGAGTCGGTCTCCCTCGCGGTTCCCATATCCAGCTTCTGCAAGTTCCCCATGCTTGCTCCAGCCGCGAGAACTTCTCCATACCCAGGGTAACTTTTCCCGGCAAGATGTCCGCCGAGGGTAAGGCTCTCCAGATTTTGCATAGTCGGCGAATTGGCCAATGTCTCGATGTCTTCGCGTGTGTACCTCGTCCATTGCATACGCAACTTTCGAAGGTTCGACAAATTCGAGGACGACACGAGGGCTTGGATGCCCTTGGACCCGATCCCTGATTGAGTCACGTTCAGCCCCCTCAAGTTTACCAGGTACGGACACTCTGCCAGGGCCTTGGCTCCCACGTCCCGGATTCCGCTTTTGCCAATGTTCATATGCAAAAACGATTGCAATACCGGAAGCTCAAGGAAGGCCTGGTGATGCCTCCCAAAGCCCGACAATTTCGCACGATAAAGGGGGAGTTGGGAATATGCGATGTTCTCGGCTTCCTCCAAAAACAAGCGAGCCGAGACAGCCAAGCCTTCGGGGACCCCTCGTCTCCAAATCACTTGGTCCCCTTTGAAGCGTTGAGGTACCATCGTCGAGGGTGCTGTCGGGCAGTCTCTATCCGGGTTGTCCGACGCCCATCCCGGTTCCCAACAGTCCCAGTACGCCGCGTCGCAAGGTCTGGCGTTGGCAAATTGAATCTGCCGACGGATGAAGTCGGCCCATTCCAGCGCCGCTTCGTCTTTTTCTTTCCGTCCAGATTTGATGTCTGCGTTGGAATTTTCTTCGAGCCAGTCGGCGAAGACCAAGCGCGGAGCGTCGGCCTCGGGGTTATTCTTGATCGTTTGTTAGAGGGCGTCGAACTCGCTCAAGGTTCCGCTCCGTTGGTCTCGGCTTTGGTTCGTGTCGGTTGGATTGTACACCAACGCAAAACCCAAGCAACAGGTCCGAAGGAGTTCGGTTTGAGAGCTGGGATCGCAGGACATAAAAAAACGAGGCACGACATTGTCGTGCCTCGATTTATGGATGAACGGCAGCTTGTGCCGGTTTAGGGGGGAGAGTCCGAGGCATCACTGGAGGAATCGAGCGGGTCGATGTCCGGTTCCTCAGAAGGAACGGCGTAGTCTCCGTCGAGCCATCGGCCCAGGTCAATGAGCCGACACCGCTTGCTGCAAAACGGGAATTCGGGCCATTCCGCTTTACTTTGCCCTTGCATCACTTGTTGGCAGATCGGGCAACGTACCTTAATCATCGGAATGTTAGCTTTCTGACTTCGAACTTTTCGAATTGGTACTACTTTTTTCGCTGCCGGAGCTGGAACTACTGGAACTACCGTTGTCGCTGCTTTTCGAGCCACTGTCCCCGGAACTTTTCGAGTCGCTAGAACTGCTTGAGCTTTCGCTGTCCTTCTTGGCAGCGGCTTTGTACGAATCGCTGCGGTAGTCGGTTTCGTAGAAGCCCGACCCTTTGAAAATCACGCCCGCGCCCGTTCCGATCAAACGGCGGAGCTTCAACTTCCCACATTCCGGACACTTCTTGAGCGCGTCCTCGCTCATGTACTGGAACTCTTCGAACTTGTGTTCGCACGCATCGCAGACGTAGTCATAAGTGGGCATGGCTTCTCTTCTCCTGGGTTATGAGGTGTGTTCCAATGGCATGCGCCCGCGGGCAGTCGGGATTTTCTCGTAGTTGGCACACTCCGTGTGCCGTAACCAGTGTCTTTGTTTTTGTTTTGTTTTGGATTGCGGTAACTCG
>CAYYUU010000086.1:0-13089 GCA_964474955.1 uncultured Alcaligenaceae bacterium
CATCACTAACTCGGGTCCATCGTTGAGCGAGAGGTCGTCGTAGGACATAAAGCCTTCTTCGATGAAGGCTTCGATCATTTCCTCGTCGACACCGGGGATGGCGCTGAACCACTGGATGGCCTTTTCGATGCTGTCTTCCATCTCCTCGATCGTCATGACTTCGATGTCCCACCCGACCAGTTTACTGGCGAGGCGAACGTTCTGGCCTCGTCGACCGATGGCCAGGGAGAGTTGATCTTCCTTGACGACGACGACGGCTCGCCCGGGTCGCGGGTAGAGGAAGACCTCTTCGATTTGGGCTGGCTGCAAGGCGTTGGGAATCATGACTTGGAGCGAATCGTTCCAACGGACGATATCGATGCGTTCGCCGTTGAGTTCTTCGACGATGTTTTTGATCCGAGAGCCACGAACGCCGACGCAGGCCCCAACGCAGTCGACCTTCAGGTCGATACTAGAGACGGCGATCTTGGTCCGGTGGCCGGCCTCTCTGGCGACGGCCTTGATTTCGATGATCCGCTCTTGAATCTCGGGGATTTCTTCTTCGAACAATCGCCGGACGAACTCGGGATGTTGCCGAGACAGGACAATCTTGACTCGTTGTCCGGCCTTGCGGACGTCAAGAATGACGGCCTTGATGCGGTCGTTGACGTGGTACGATTCGCCCGGGATTTGCTCGCTTCGGGGTAAAATCGCTTCGGGGCGTCCGAGGGTGACGATGGCGGAGCCGGATTCGTGCCGCGTGACGGTGCCCGTAATCAAGTCCCACTTCTTGGCCGTGAACTCATCAAAGACGGAGTTGGATTCGGCTTCGCGGATCTTCTGGATCATGACGTTCTTGGCTGCCTGGGCGGCGATCCGCCCGACGACACCCGGTTCGATGACTTCCTCGCCCTTGACGACTTCGATGTCTCCGGTATGGCGGTCGATTGTCACGACGACGCCAGATTCTTCCCCAAAGTGTTTCAGGGCAGCGAGTTGGATGGCCGATTCGATGCCGTCGAAGATCACTTCCCGCTGGATGTTCTTGTCTCGCTCCATTTGGTCGACGAGTCGAAGGAGACTGGCGGCGCTATTCATACGAGCTAACCCTTTGGTCGATCTGGGTGATTAATTCTATATCGGTTGTGCCCTTGGGCTCATCGGAGGAACTTTTTTCCATAAAGCAGGCTTTCGGCCTGCCCAGACTTTCTTGGACAGATTGCGGAACACGAAATTTATGAGTGTCCGTTTCATAGGTGCACGCGGCCCGCGTGTATCTACGACAAACACAGAAAACCGGACAGACAATTGTTTCGCATTCCCAAACCTGTGATACGAACCACAGAATTCCAAATATCGGAGGTAGATGAGCCACCATTTTTTCGACACTGTAGATTTCCATTATGTTGCACCGGAAGAGGTTCCGGGAATAAAAAAAGTGGGACCGGGCCCACTTTTACAGAATCTACACGTGTTTGAGGGTGGCTGGCCTCTGTGACCCATCGTTGGATGAGTCGCTTAGGTTCCCCGCGCACGTCCCGTCTGGGAATCAAAAAGGAGAATTTCCGACGGTGCGATTGTGACCAACACTCGTTGGCCCACGGGCCACTTGGCCGCGCACGCGCTCATCGGGAAGAGGGATCGTATCGAAAGCCCATCGGCCAAACTAGTCAAGGTGGCCAACGCGATCCCACCGTATTCCTCCACAACATCTACCTTACATTCTAGGCAAGTTTTCCCCAAAGTGGGGTCACCCTGAGTAGATTTTTCCGCACCCATCGACTTTCCCCGTTCCAAATGGACGGCACTTGGCCGGAAAACGATTTGGACGCGCATTGATAAAGCTCTATCGGCAAGTTGCTGCACCGAACTTGACGCAGATTGGAGGCTCGGATCGCCCTGCGTTTTATCCTCTGCATACAGTATACCAGTAACTCTCGCTTGGCTTAACGGCAATTTCCAGCTGCCACGACGAAAGAAAGTGGTTTCGCCCTCGGCAAGCAGGTCTCCTTCCACGACGTTGGGAGGCGGCCATCCGAGAAACCTGGCGACGAACAGATTCTTGGGGTTGTCGAGCAGCGATTTCGGCGATCCGACTTGTTCGAGTTGGCCGTTGCGGAGGACGGCGAGTTGGTCTCCGAGACCCACGGCCTCGAACGGATCGTGGGTCACGTGGAGAATTGTCATTCGGGTTTGGCGGTGAAGTTCTTTCAACGCAATCCGCAATTCTTCGCGAATTGGTGGGTCCAGATGGCTCAGTGGTTCATCGAGAAGGAGAATATCCGGACGACGCAAGACGGCTCGCCCCAACGCGACGCGTTGTTGTTCGCCTCCAGACAACTCATAGGGGTATTTCGAAAGGAGGGGCTCAAGTCCGAGCAGTTCTCGCACGCGAGTCCACTCCTTCGACGTGGAAAACCTCGCAGACTTTCGACGAAACGACGAAAACCAACCTCCGGAATTGGCCAGAAAATCGAGGTTTCGCCGAACCGTCATGTGCGGATAGAGCGTTGGCTGTTGGATCACCATTCCAACGTTGCGTTGATGCGGGAGAAACTTGCCGACATCGCGTCCACTCAAAAAGACACCGCCTGAGGTCGGCTTATCCAATCCTGCGATGAGTCGGAGAGTCGTCGTCTTTCCGCACCCAGAGGGACCGACAAGGACAGTGAAACTCCCATCGGGGACAGACAAGGAGATGTCGTGAACGGCACGAATGCCGTCGGGAAAGATTTTTGAGATGGCTTCGAGGCGAACTTCGGACATGGGAAAAGTTGAGAGTTGAAGGTTGAGGGTTTGTCTTTCGTAGCTGAGCGCAGCGAAGCGAAGGCCCACCATACTTTTCTGTCTCTCAACCCTCAACCCTCAACCCTGCTACCTCTTTGTGACCGTGATCGTTGTGGAGTTCACGACGCCGTTACTCGAAACGATTTGGATGGGGTAAACTCCGGGGCGTAACACCCGGCCCTTCCAGGCAACGTAGCTTCGATTTTCTTTGTTGGGATGGGCAACGGGTTGGATGGGGTTTCCTTCGAGCAGCTTCATGCCCTTGGGGAGCTTCAACGTGAGAGATTGACTTTCGCTGGGGTCGCGGATGTAGGCGCGGATGGTGAAAATTCCTTTGGGCTCGAAGGAACCGGATAGTTTCACTTTCACGGAGCCTTCGTGACTCGTCCCGCCTGCGATGCCCGAGCCGTAGCCCCAACTGAAAGTTCGTGTGGCTCCCGGGGCGAGTTTCTTTTCGGCGAAATAGATGACGATGTCAGAATCGCCGTTGATCCGCTGGGGTGTGACCCCCCAGTTATTCGTGTAGCCGTGCCGGGTCAGGACGAGTTTGCTTGCCTTCTCGCCGTTGCGCGAGGTCTGGAAGTTGAAGTAGGCCAAGTTGCCGGGCGCCTTCAGGTTGGGCCGTTCGATCGAGACGAGATATCTCGGGACCTGCTTCCCGGCCAACGTCACTCCGTTGAGGACCTTGTTGGGCTGAGTCGTCGGGGACCAGAAGACCGGGCCATCGGTCCGCCAGTTGTACATGTCGATTCGGATTCGGAGGCCAATTTTCCGCGTTCGCTTTCCCTTATTGACGATCTTGTAGCGGAACAGGTAGGCGTCCATCTTCCGTTTCTGGCCGGGTTGATTCTTACCAGGTAATGTACTCGGGACGAGGATTTGTTCCTGGTGGATTTCGATGTCTCCTCCGTAATTCCAGACGTAGGCGCGACCCGTTCGCCTTTTGCCTCGCTTGTCGGGACCAAGGACGACGGATCGCGCTCCGGAGACTTGAACCAGGTTGCCGTCAATTCGAAATTTGTGATAGCCCGTGCTATTTCCGATCGTCAACCGCTTGCCGTCAAGGGTAGTTAACCCGAACGTCATGTTGCCGCCAGACCCATGTCGGATGCGAACCATGGGATCGACCGGAAGGCTCGAACTCTCCGAGGTTTCCTGGATATTGCTTTTGATCGGTGCAATTTTGATCTGGAAAGGGGACTTGGTCGTTTGGGCCAAAAGACGACCTGGGCCGACCATCACGGCCAGCAACAGAATGGCGAAGGACAACGCCCTGAGACGACGAAAGGCAAGCGAAACCATATGGACGGCTCCCTTTTCCGAGGGTCTGCGAGGAGATCGAGAGGCTGCGTAGTTTGTGACCTGTTTTGTACCACATTTTTAAGACGAACGAAACCAGACCAGGGACTTTGAAAAAGCAGTGGTGTCATAACAACTCGGCTTCGCAACCATTCTCCTTCACGGATTCCCAACCCGGGGCGATCAAGCACGTCACGACTGCAGCAACCCAATCAGTACCCACGTTGACCAAACGAATGGAGACCCCGAGCGACCTCCGCAAAAGGCGAGACTCCCAAAATGGGACAGTCGTTTATGCATCCAGACCTGTGCCGCAATCCAAAAGAAAAGAGAAAAAACTTTTCGCGGAGAACGCGAAAGAAATGAAGGTCCGATGTCGTAGGTGCACGCGAGCCGCGTGTGCCTACGACAAAAACAACAACCTGACAGCAATCATTTTCGCGTTCCGAGCGAAAAGCAACTATCCTCAGCGTTCCGACTTGGGAATGTGGAGGACCGTCAACGCACAACAATCCCAGGCCCGGCTTCCACGGCTAACGTTCCAGGTGATGTAGAGCTTGTCGCCTTTCGGATCGACAGCCGAACTAAATGTCCCACGAAGAATGGCTCCGTATTTGTCCTTAAAATACGGATGCAAAAATGCGATCACCTTTCGGCGTCGTTTCTTGATGTCGTACTGAACGACGGCCGCGCCATCTCGCTCACTTCCCCCGTGGGCACCGGGGATGTAATAGAGGTAGCGTCCTGTCGGGTCAGCATCTATCGTCGTGATGTAAGTGCTCGATCCGACGGCAGCGGGGCCGAGTTTCGTGGCCTTCTCGGTCTTGGTGTTGAAGGCGTAGAGGTACGACTGCCCTCCACGCGGGGCTTTCGAAACGGTGTAGACGAAACCTCGTGGGGTTTCCCGCGTGGCGGCTCTCAAGCCCAACTCGGCCTTGATCTTCTCGGGAGGTCCGCCCTTTTTGGGATCGAAACGCATGAGCTGACCGATCATCGTTCCCGTCCCCGGGACGTAGTAAACCTTGCCCGTGGATTTCGAAAAAATCATGTATCGGGACGGACCTTTGGGGCAAGAATAAAGCAACTTCTTCTTTTGGACGTCGTAGGCGAAGAACTGTACGTCCTGGACCTTGGCGTCGGTACCGGGTGCGGTGCCTCCGTAAAAAATCAATCGGTCCGGATCGAGCACGCTTGTGGGAATGCAATGTTTCGGTACGGGGGCGTACGCCACGATCTCCGACTTACCACTCTTCGGATCACACCGAATGATCCAATCTCCTTTGTAGCCTTGTTTGTCCGTGGTCGTCCGCGTCGAACCCCGGTGGGTGGAGAAGTAGAGCATGCCGTCTTTTCCCACGTCGATGCGGCTGTGAATTTTGCCGGGCAAGTATCCGAGGAGTCGGCCGATAACTTCACGCAAGTTGACGAGCAACCGCATGGCCTTCTTGCCGGGATCGTATTCGTAAACGAAGGCATTGCCCTGCGGAGCGTTGTGGTCGCCGATGGCCGAGTAATACTTTCCATGGACGGCCAAGCCGTCGCCCCAATTCGACCAAATCCGAGCCTCGTAATTCTGTCCCGGGTAGTAAAGAAAATCGACCTTCGGCGGTGTTTTGGCAATGTCGATGTCCTTACCGATCGTGTCGGGGGCCTGCAAGAAGGCTTTCGAGGTGACCGTCACCACCCGTTTGCCGTTCGGGAGTTTGGGCGGGAACGTGAGCTTCACCTTCTGGCGACGTTTCTTTTTTCCTTGTCCCCGGACGACGGGAAAGTCGGGGAGAAGGACATAGAAAAGCAATGCCAGAAACGGGACGAGGAACAAAATTTTCCAGGGGTGCAATCGCATCAATACCTTCCTCCTAGATGCAAGATTCTTTTTCAATGCGTCGTAACTACGGACGGAAATAGGTTTTTCGCTTCTTCTATGGTCTCCGAACGAGGCAAGAGGAAAAAGAAAAATTAGCAGTTTTTTGCACAAAACTACTTGTTTTTTTCATCTGGGAGAGTACGATGATTTATGTCCTGCTGATTGAAGACTTTGGTGACTGGGCGACGCCAATGAATTCAACAGCAGGACTTTATCTTTCCTCTCCACACTTTTCGAATTCAACCCTCTCCAATTCCCTCCTTTTCTTCTCTTGTGTTCACACTCTATCCCTTTTGACACTTCTATCTACAATGAGTGGTGTTGCTCTCACTCACACTCGTTTCATAAGTAAAGCGTGTCCATGTCTTTCGTCGACCCACACTTCCAATACGGCAAGCGAGAACTCCACGAGTCTGCCGTCACCGCAGATCCGATTCAACAATTCCAACTTTGGTTTCAGGAAGCCCAGGATGCGAAGCTCCTGCAACCTGAGGCAATGACGCTTGCGACCTGCACGCCAGACGGAATGCCGTCCGCCCGCATTGTGCTGTTGCGAGGGCTCGATCAGCGTGGTTTCGTGTTCTACACAAACTACGAAAGTCGGAAGGCCCGGGAACTGGTCGACAACCCCCGCGCTGCTCTGGTGTTCTTCTGGGAACCATTGGAAAGACAAGTACGAATCGAGGGAGTCGTTGAGCGAGCCTCCGCGGAAGAATCGGATCAGTATTACGAAGAACGACCACGAGGGAGTCGACTCGGGGCGTGGGCGTCTCCGCAAAGTCAAGCCATCACTTCTCGGGAAGACCTGGAGCTTAAGGTCAAGGAAGTTGAAGATCGTTTTGGGGAAGAAGGCCCAGTCCCTCGCCCGGCTTTTTGGGGCGGTTTTCGTGTTGTCCCTCATGTCCTCGAGTTCTGGCAAGGGCGAAAAAATCGTTTGCACGATCGATTGCGGTATCGTCTGTTGGGTGAAGAATGGAAACTCGAACGCTTGGCGCCGTAAGGCATACGGAGTAGGATTGCGCCTTTCGACAACTCATCCGTTCCGCCTGAGTCTTCAGGATTCGTTTCGATGACTTCCGAGAATTCCAACAACGCCGCGTCCGATCCCTCGGACGTTCCGATCACCTCACTAAACTCGGACGCCGCAGGACCATCCGAATTCGGAGAAATCAGCGAAAGGCCGGAAGGGCCGGATACTCCTGCCTCGCCGGATCACCAAAGTTTCTGGCTTTGGGTGATGTGCCTGACGGGCGTGGATTACTTCAGCACGTTGGGCTATCTGCCGTACATTGCGTACACGGCCACCGGAGAACTTGCTCCGATCGCGACGATCCTGCTTGTGCTCGTGACACTCGGCGGTGCGTTGCCGATTTATGCCTACGTCGCGAGCCGTTCGCCGTTCGGGATGGGTTCGATATCCCTGCTCGAAAGGGTCGTCAAAGGTTGGTCGGGCAAACTCCTCGTGTTGACGTTGCTCGGGTTCGTTGCGACGGCATTTCTCTTTACGAAAACACTCTCCGCCTCCGACGCCGCCGAGCACTTGGTCGAGAATCCCATCGTCATTCGCGGAATTGCCACAGTGACGGGCAGCGAGCCTCCTCGCGAATCGGAAACGAAGGGAGAACACGCCGACCAGGCAAAAGGGCACGGCCACCCAAGAACTCATTCCAAAGCGAGAGATCGGCAGCGATTGTTCTTCACGATGATCCTACTCGTGATCCTCGGCGGGACGTTCTTACGTGGATTCAAGGAAGTCATAGGATTGGCTGTGGCGATCGTCGGCGTCTACCTATTCTTGAATGCGTGCATCATCCTAAGTGGCTTCGCTTATCTCTTCGGACACCCAGAAAGTTTTACGGCGTGGCTCGGTGCCCTCGAAGACCCAGCCAAGTGGAACTTTGATGGGTGGCCGGTGAACCAATCGGGTTTTGCGATCGGTGGCGGTGGGATTCCTTGGGGGATTATCCTTCTGGTCTGCTTGCTATATTTCCCGAAGCTGGCGCTTGGGTTGAGCGGTTTCGAGACCGGCTTGATGGTCATGCCGTTGATCAAGGGCGATCCAGACGACGACAGGAAGAACCCACAGGGGCGAATCCGCAACACGCGGAAACTGTTGCTGACAGCCGCCGTGATCATGTGTTTCTATCTGTTGGGCTCGGCGATGGTCGTGACGCTGTTGATCTCGCCCGAGGCATTGCAAGACGGCGGTCCGGCAGCCAACCGGGCCCTAGCTTACGTCGCACACGGTCATGGTGCCGATGCCACCGGCCCGCACACGCTCATCACTCCGAGCTTGTTCGGCAACTCGTTTGGCACCATCTACGACCTTGCCACTGTTGTGATCCTGTGGTTCGCGGGCGCGAGTGCGATGGCAGGTTTGCTCAACTTGATACCGCAATATTTACCGCGGTATGGGATGGCTCCGGAATGGGCCAAGGCGATCCGCCCTTTGATTTTATTATTTACCGCTCTGAACTTGCTCATCACGTGGATATTCAATGCGAGTGTGCAAGCCCAGAGTGGAGCGTATGCGACGGGCGTTTTGGTCTTCATATTTAGTGGGTGCGCGGCAACATTGATCGATCGGTGGCAGAACAAGCCGGAAGGCGAAGGCAAGGAACGTGTCTTTTGGTGGTTGTCGCTCGTGAATTTTGGGTTGATCACCGTGATCTTCGCCTACACTACGGTGTCGATCATGGTCAACGCCCCGGACGGGATCTTCATCGCGTTGTGTGTGATTCTGATCATTCTCGTGACGTCGATCATCTCGCGAGTGCGGCGGAGCACGGAGCCCCGGTTCATCGGGTTTCAGTTCACCGACCCTCCCTCGCGGTTGTTGTGGGACAGTCTCAAACTCTTGGAATTTCCTGTCTTGGTTCCGCACAGACCCGGTGCTCGAAGCCTGGCCGAGAAAGAGCAAGCGATTCGGGACGAGCATCGTCTGACGCCGGAGGTGCCAATCGTGTTTCTCCAAGTCGAACTCGGGGACGTGAGCGAATTTTGGCAAACGCCGACGATGGAGATCATTCAAGAAGAGGGGCGTTTCATTATCCGAGTGACGCGGTCTGCTTCGATCGCGCACGTCATCGCTACGATCGGACTGGAGTTGTCGAAACACGGATCGCCGCCAGAGATTCACTTCGGTTGGTCCGATGAGAACCCTCTGGCGGCGACGCTCGGGTTCTTGCTGTTCGGTGAGGGAAACGTGCCTTTGATGGTTCGGAACCTTGTCCGTCGGGCCGAACCTGATGAGGCGAATCAGCCGAGAGTGATTGTGGGATGAGCCATTTTGGGAACGTGGGAAACAAAAGAGGAGTATCCTCATCGGTGGCACGTCCCCGAGGGGTCGTGCCACCGAAAAGCACCTGACTTTGTTCGTCCGATTGTCCTTATCGGATGTAGCCTTGAATCCAACCGCGAGAGGCTTGTGGCGGAATTCGATCCGCGACGTCCGAGCCGTCCGCAAGGGTGAACGAGATGGCGAGCGGAAATTTACCTTTTGGGGCGCCGCGAGTGAATTGACCCTGGCCCCAAAACTTTCCGAGAGCGACGACGTCGAACCGCACGACTTTGCCGTTCTTGGTTTCGACAACGCCGCGTAGTCGGGCGTCATAGCCGCGGTCGCCTTTTTTTGTCTCGAGGCTTACGCTTCCAGTGAGCTTCCCGTCTTTCAACTGGAAATGAATCTTCCGAATTTCGTGCTCGCGCCACATGGGCGGCTCGCCGCGAGTGTTATCGACCAAATGGAAACGTGCGATTCGCTTCTGCAAAGTCCTGGGGACTTCGCCCCGAACGAGGGCTTGGTGTTCGGCCTTGGAAATCCACAAGTTGTCTCGAGACAGGGCGCTTTGGAAGATTTTCCGCCAGCGGTTCGTTGTGGGCTCGTATCCGCCGAGGACCTTGGCGTGGACGCGAACAACAAGACCACCCTTCGGAGGTTCGACGTTCCATCGAGGATCGACCTTTCCTCGCTGGACGACGATAGCCTTCTTGTTTTTGGTAGAACTTTGTTCGAATTGGCGAAGCCGTTGCTGCATCAACCGACGGACCTTGGCGGGATCGCGATTGTTGTTGTAAAGCAGCAGTTTCCCGCCAGGCGTCGCGATGTAAAATCCTTGTGTCGTTCGCCGGAAATTGCTGCGGGGACCTTGTCCGGCGATTTTGCGATAGAAGTTTCCTTCATTGTCTTGTTGTCTTCGTTGGTAAGCTTGATCGATGGCCACTGGGATGAAGCGCGTTTTGAGCATTTGGACGATTTCTTTATCCGCGAATGTCGACGCACGGTCGAGCACTCCGTTGTTTCAGGTGCAGCCCAATGGATGGCCGTCCATGGCCCAAATGAAGATTGGCTTTTGCTCTTTGGCCGCAGTTTTCTGGGCTTCGAGTAACGAGATTTTCCAGGGAATCGTTCGCCAAGCTTCGTCGGAACTTGGCTGAAGCTTTTTGTGCAACTTTTGGAACGTTGTTTCGTCCAAATTCTGTGCCCAGAGAGGCGGAGCACAGAACATCGAAAGCAAGGCCGGGAGCAAGATTCCCGAGGCGAAAGTCGAAAGTTTCACGTTAGCGTCCTCACAAATGGTATGTTTGGGTGTCCGGCTCTATTCTAGCCGATCAGGGCTCGGATTGTGAAAGTCACTCCGCCAAAATTGGCCGGGACGCTGCCAAACCTTACTCCTTGACCCTTCCACCTTCTCGCATCCGAGATACAATGTGACAGATACAGGTTCGGAAAGCACATGGCGTCTTTGCACGGTCAGGGCTGGTCGATAGCATACCATCAAACATTGAAGTCAGTCCGGGGTATCACTTGTGCCGGGTCACAACAACATAGAGTACGCTGGGGCGACGGACGTCGGGATTCGTCGCAGCCACAACCAGGATTCGTATACGATCCTGACGGCCAAAGACGCCGAAAACTGGTTTACCCGCGGCCACATCTTCCTCGTCGCCGACGGGATGGGCGCTCACAACGTCGGCGAACTCGCGAGCAAACTCGCCGCCGACAGCATTCCCCATCTGTATTCCAAACTTGCGAAACAAGAAGAACCTCCCGCCGCCCTGCGTCGTGCGTTTCTGGAGACGAACACGAACATTCACACGCGCGGGCAGCAAAATCCCGATTTCGAAGGGATGGGGACGACCGGGACGGCCCTGGTGTTGCGGCCCGAGGGAGCCTGGATCAGCCACGTCGGAGACAGCCGCGTTTACCGAATCCGCGACGGACACATCGAACAACTCAGCTTCGACCACAGCCTGTTGTGGGAGATGGCCAAACGCCAAAATTGTAGCCCGGACGAACTTCCCGGTATTCCGACGAATGTGATCGTTCGCTCGCTCGGTCCCGAGCCGCTCGTCCAGGTGGACGTGGAAGGCCCACACCCCATCCAGGCGGGCGACACGTTTTTGTTGTGCAGTGATGGCTTGAGCGGACTCGTCGCGGAACAAGAAATCGGCGCGATTGCGAGCACTCTGCCGCCGCAAGAGGCCTGTGATTTGCTGATCGCCCTGGCAAACCTTCACGGCGGCCCAGATAACATCACGGCGATCATCGTTCGCGTGGAAGATATCGAAGACAGCAGCGACAGTATCGATACGTCGTCCTGGCCGGACGCTCCACCGGGCGTGAAGAAATCTTGGTCCGACCAAATTTTCTGGCCGCTCGCGCTGACCACGGCGGGAATCGGGTTGGCCGTTCTCGCCATCCTGTTGGCTCTGATGAAACTGTCGTTGAGCTACTACGTGTTTGTGTTGGCCGTCGTCGCAGTCCTAGGCGGGCTCGGTGGATTGGCCTACCAGCTCTTGACGCAACGCTCGAAACCAAATTTTGGCATGCCGGGCAACAAGCCCGGAGTTTATCGAAGTGTTCCCTGTCCGGTCGATGCGAATCTCGTCCGGAAACTGAAAGAAGACCAAGAACTCTTACGCGAACGGCTGAAGGAAAACAAAGTCGAAGCCGGTTGGGATGCCTTTCGAATTGCCGACGAAGGCACCAACCAATGCCTGGACCAAGAAGACGTGGAGGGAGCATTCGTCAGCGTTTGCAGCGGGCTTCGTATCTTGGCCGAAGCGTGGCGCAAATCGATCACCAGGGCCGAAAGTTTTCAGCCGGTTTTTGATCGACATTCGAAATGATAGGCCTCGAAATGCCGGGACTTACGATTGGGGCACGATGGGACCGAACGTTCGCCAGATGTACCAACTCCCCACCGTTCGGTAAGGCCTCCACGGTTCGGCGATTTCGAGCAGTTCTTCTTTTCCCGGCTTCGTTTTCAACCCGTATTCTCGCTGAACGCCGACGATGATGCCGAGATCCGCCACGGGCAACACGTCCGGTCTGCCAAGGGCAAACATCAGGAACATCTCAGCCGTCCACCTGCCGATTCCTTTGACGGGGAGAAGACGTTGAATAACGGCTTCGTCGTCGAGTTCGGGCACGTCATCGAGTACCAACGTCTTGCTTTCGAGTTTCTCGGAAAGGTCACGCAGGTAGCGTTGTTTCGAAGCGGAGAGCCCGGCGGCTTTGAGCGAGTCTTCCGACGCCTCGAGAATCAAATGGGGATGAAGCGGCTGCGGGGCAAAGGTCTCTTGGAGTTTGCGAAAGATCGTTTTGGCTGCCTGAGTCGAGATTTGTTGCGAAATGATTGACCTGACCAACACGCCGAAATAATCGTCGCTTCGTTTGAGGGTACACTTACCGACTTGTTTGATGATCTTCTTGAGAATCGGGTCGTATCGGGAAAGATGCTTTTCGGCAGTTCGAAATGAAGTCGTCGCAGATGGCATGGTGGAAAGTCATCCTTGAGAAAGCGGACGTAGTGTTGCTTACAGTTACGAACGTCACGAGGATAGGGTTCGTCGTTGCAGAATGTCTTCGCAGTCGTGCCGGAAATTGTGGCTCGTTGCGGGATGTCAAAAACCCATACGCCTGGCCAAGTTCGAAATCCCGTGGAATCGCCCAACCCCACTTTACGACTGCCATGGCATTCGCTAGAATTTTTAAATACCAAAAGCCAAGAGCGATTGGAAATGCGAAAGATTGACGCATCCTTCTTGGTACAACGGTGGAACACTTTGTTGAATTTCTAGCCAAAATTTAAACAAGTTGGAGGAGTAGCTCAGTCGGTAGAGCAACGGACTTTTAATCCGTGGGTCCAGGG
>CAYYUU010000087.1:0-13083 GCA_964474955.1 uncultured Alcaligenaceae bacterium
GTAGGCACACTCCGTGTGCCGTAACCAGAAGTAGTAGGCACACTCCGTGTGCCGTTTTGTCTTTGGTTTTGAGTGTCGCCTTTCGCTCGGGGAGTCGGATAAATAAGAGTCGCGTTTGGAACGATGCTGGTTCCGAGGCTCTGCATCATGCTTCTGGTGTAAGCAGAAGCATGCCACCCAAAATACTGACCCCTTGGGTGGCATGCTTTTGCCAAAAGGCAAAAGCATGGGCTGCCGGCCTCTTAAATGCGACATCTATTTATCCAACCGCCCCCGCGAATGGACGCTTGTCTTTGGTTTTGTAAGTAGGCACACGGAGTGTGCCGTTGGCTTTTTGCGATTGTGGTTACGGCACACTCCGTGTGCCTACTACGTTACCATTCAAACAAAGATCATCCATATCGTTCCGGCGAATATCTCGAAGCAAGCAAACCATTAGCTTTTTCGACATCAATATTGTAAACCAACACACCTTCCTCACCATATGGAAGATGAGCCACACATTTTCCATTCGGATCAATCACACTTGTCGCCGATTCTTGATATCGAAACGCATAGTTGACGCTCGCAAAATAGATCGTGTTCTCCAATGCACGACACATTATCGCCTTCTCATAATAAGGTGCATGAGGCGAGCCCCATTCCGTTAACTCAGGTCCAGAAACATCACTCCCTGTGCAATGAGGATGAAAGACCACTTTCGCGCCACGTCTTGCGGCCCACCGGACCGTTTCGGGATAACGAAATCCCTCATGGCAAATGACCACTCCGAACTTGATGCCATTCAGCTCGAAAAGCTGCCGAGTCTCCCCCGCAACGTATAGCGAATCTTCCGTCGGATTCAGTTGAGTCTTGGTTTGACGTCCTATGAAGTCACCACTTGCGCTGATCACAGCGGAAGCAATGGATCGCTTATCTTTTTCGTGCCATTCCATCCCGAGGATCGTTGCCGCGTTATATTCACGAGCCCACTCACCCACGATTTCGACGCATTTGGTTTGTTTGGCCACATCGAAAGGAGCGACCGGAAAATCCAACCCTCGCAACCCAGGTAGATATGCTTCCGGAAAACAGACGATTTCTGCTTCTCGGTCGGCAGCCATTTGGAGTGATTGTTTGATGTGGCTCAAACCTTCCTCCACGGAAGACGCAACGCGGGGTGATGCAAGAGCTATGCGCATGATTTCACTCGAGGAGGGAGACGTTTGGTCAGATTTTGATACCAGAACCTTTTTGGGACGTCGTCCCAAGTGGACTTCGCCGAGGTGGCGTCACGAACAACGCCGCGACTGTCCCTAGCGCGAGCAGCCCAATGAATAATATCAACGATGGTTGATAGCCGCCAAGGTAGTCATACGAAAAACCCATAATGAATGGTCCTAGCGCACAACCGGCAACCGTCGCCGTCCATACAGAACTTCGAATTTTCCCGAGGTGTTCGCGTCCATAGTATTTCGCCCATATGGTGTTGTTCGCTGCGATGAGTAACCCTTGCGAAGTCCCGAACAGACCCGCGTACAAGTGCCCCATCCAAAGTGAATCCATTTTCAATAGCACTATCACGCCTGTGGTCAAACCTGCCGCGCTCACGCATAGAATGATGTTCAACGGACAATAGTCCGCCAACGTTCCGCCAAAAAATTGTAATGCGGCCATAAACATCGCCACGGTCGTAAACGTGAGGGCCGCTTCTTCTTTCGTGAATCCTTTCGTCTCGTAATACGAGACGATGTTGAAAAAGATACCGGTGCCTATCATCCCCCACATGGCGACGAGGCCTGCGGCGATCCAGTACGCGCGCGTTCGCCAAGCCCCCTTCAAGTCATACGAGTGTTCACCGGCGATGCCTTCGACAACGTTATGCTTGTGCCCAGTTGTTAGTGGAGGGACAGCCAATCCGTCGATCCCCTGTCCGACATCCTCGGGGCGATTTCGATAGACGAGGATCACTAAAGGCAACAAGACGACCCAGGTAATGACGCCCAAAGCAATATATGCCTCGCGCCAGCCTAACTGTTGGATTAACAACAAATATAATATCGGAATGGCTGCAAATGACGCCGACATTCCCAGTCCTGACAGGCCACTGACGAAACCCAGCCGACGCGAAAACCACATGGCCAGGGTGTTGCTTGCCATGAGCGTCAGCCCACCTTGACCAAACGCGCGGAGCATAAGAAACCCAAGAGTAAGCACAATCACGTTGTGCGCCTGAGAGATTAGCCAACATCCGAAACCAAGCACAATGACGATGCCGAACGTGATTCGTCGTAGTCCATAGCGATCGCTCAACCATCCCAAAAACGGCATTGGGACCGCGGCGGCCAAACTCGCCAGAAGATAGCACCCAGTTAGCTGACTCCGGGTTAAATCCAATTCCTCTTCAATGAACGGATTGAAAACCGAAACGCCAAACGTCTGACCGACGCTCGTCCCGATTTGAAGCAGGGCCGCCATGGGAAGCATGACCCAACCATAATAGAACCGAGTGGGTGTGGGAATTTCGGAAGGAATCACAGAGGGAGTTTCCGTGATCGATTGTTCTTCGGATATAGACACGGGCAATCAATCAGAAGAGGAAAGGAATTCGCATTGTGGCACAGTTCGTGATTAATAGGGAGGCTCTTTGCCGAGTCAAATAGAGATGGCCACGTTTGGGAACGAGCAAAATACCATCTTATCGATAGTATAGGATCTTCGAACGAATTGTCTTGATTCTCCACTTAAGGATTGCCTCATGCCTGACCGACACGAACTCCAGAGCGAACACACACCCGAAGCCGTCAAGGCTCGCCTCAATGAGTCTAAATCGCACAGTCATCTGGGCGATTCCGTCTTCGGAGCCATCGACGGGACGGTGACGACATTCGCCGTCGTGGCCGGAACCGCCGGAGCTGGCATGCCACCGGCCATTGCGATCATACTCGGCTTCGCAAACCTCCTCGCGGATGGGTTCAGCATGGCGGTCGGAAACTACTTGAGCAAGAAATCCGAAGCCGAACTCGTCGAGCGAGTCCGTCGGTCTGAAGAACATCACATCGAACAGGTACCGGAGGGTGAACGCGAAGAAATCCGCCAGATTTTTGCGAACAAAGGGCTACATGGCGACGTTCTGGAGCAAGTCGTACGAGTAATCACGCAAGACCGAAAACGGTGGGTCGACACGATGATCATGGAGGAATTCGGGCTCCGGCTGAATTCTCCTCCCGCATGGATGGCCGGAGTTGTGACTTTTGTGGCCTTTGCCCTGGCGGGTTTGGTACCCCTTTTGCCTCTACTTTTTCCGTTCGATTGGACGAATTCCCAAGTGTTCATAGCGAGTACCGTTGCAACCGGGTTGACCTTTTTCGGCGTCGGAATGCTCAAGGGGAAAGTTGTCGAAGCCTCCCTATGGAAGTCGGGACTTGAAACCTAGTTGATCGGCGGAAGTGCTGCGTTGCTGGCTTACGTTGTTGGTCTCGGGCTTCAAGGACTCGCCATGGCGGGATGAGAGTTGGGCTCCAGAAAATAGATTCAGCGACTTGGCATACTGAACTTTGCCGTCCTAACGCGTGTCGTCCAATCTCCTCATCATAAATAACATCAGCCAGAACGAGTCATGAATAAATCCATTTATCAACGGTATTGCGAACTCCAACAATACATCGGCTGGACGCCTACCGATGCCGAGCGCATTCGGACCATCGCTCCCAAGCTCGAACCTGCGTTTTCTGAACTGGTCGATGATTTTTACGCCGAGATCCAGCGTCACCCCGACGCCCACCAAGTTATACGCGGCGGCGAGGAACAAATCGAGAGATTGAAGCAAACCCTCCACACGTGGTTACGCCAATTAGTATTTGGACAATACGACGCAGACTACGTCACACGTCGATGGAAAGTCGGACTGCGGCACGTAGAAATTGGGTTGAGTCAAGTGTTCACTAACGTGGCACTCTCTCGCTTGCGTTCGGGGCTCGCTCGGAGGCTGGTCGATTCTTGGGAAGGAGACTTGAAGGAGTACCATCTAGCTCTCCAATCCCTCAACAAGTTACTCGACCTGGATCTTGCGATCATCGAGTGCGCCTACCAGGAAGAGAACTTACTCCGCGTCCGAGAAAGAAGCGAGGCCACTTTCCGGACGTTGGTGGAGGCTGCTCCTTGCATGATCATCATTCTTCAACCGTCCACCCACATCCACTACTTCAGCCCAGGAGCCGAAACGATGACTGGGTATCCCGAATGCGAGGTCCTTGGACGGGATCTTCGGCGGACACTGTTTCCGCAATACAAGACACGCGACCAAACTGTGAACGACCTCCTGTCCGGCCGTGAGGCGTCCCGAAACTACGAATGCGAAATCACCCACAGGGACAGTTTGCCACGTTGGGTGCTTTGGAATTCTCGTCGGCTCGATGACTACGAAGGAGCCCCGGCGGTCCTTCTCGTGGGACACGACCTGACACCTTTCAAAGAAGCCCAGGATCGCGCGTTGCAGTCCGAACGACTGGCAGCGATCGGCGAGATGGTCACTGGCCTCGCACACGAAAGCGGCAATGCGCTGGCGCGATCGCAGGCGTGCCTGGAGATGCTCTCGCTCGAAGTCGAATCCAGCCCCGAAGCCCTCGACCTGATCCAACGAATCCAAGATGCCCAGGATCACTTGCGTCAACTCTATGCCGACGTGCGAGGGTATGCCGCGCCGGTACACCTGGACCGAGAATTTTGGGACGTTGCGGGCATCTGGAGGCAAGCGTGGAAGAACCTGGATGTTCAACGAAAAGGCCGCGACGTAAGTTTTCGGGAAGTCCTCAACGAGACCAACACGCGTTGCTTGGTCGATAACTTTCGGCTCGAACAAGTGTTCCGCAATATCTTCGAAAATGCTTTGGCGGCGTGTACGGACCCGGCTGAGATATCTGTCCAATGCACACATACAGAACTGAATGCGCAACCCTCTCTCCAAATCATTGTGCAGGACAATGGCCCCGGCTTGAATCCCGAGCAACGCAAGAAAATATTTGATCCGTTCTTCACCACAAAAACAAAAGGAACCGGTTTGGGTATGGCAATTGCAAAACGAATTATCAATGCCCATCAGGGAACGATTACTGTCGAAGGCGAGAAACGTCAGGGAGCGAGAATCACTATCACTTTGCCACGAGAAGAATGATGGCAACTTCATTCAAAATCGTCGTTGCAGATGACGAGCCCGACATTCGGGAATACTTCGAAAAAATGCTTTCCAGATTGGGACACCAAGTCGTCGGAGCGGCACAAGACGGCGAGGAGTTAGTCGATCTCTGTCGTCTCCACAAACCCGACCTGGTCATCACGGATTTGAAAATGCCCATCCTCGATGGATGCGAAGCGAGTAAACGCATTTGCGAGGAACGGCCCGTCCCGGTCATCCTCGTTTCGGCCCATGTGGACCCCAATACACTTCTATGTGCCGACTCCCGCCATATCACGGGACACCTGGTCAAACCTATCAAACGACATGACCTGGCCAATGCGTTGATAGTCGCGGTCGAACGATTCGAAAAATCACAGTTCTCTCAATCGAAGTCGAACCCGGAATCCGACGAGTCGTAAAACGTTCTCTCCTCACGTCCGAGGGGAGCAGGCACATCCCAATCTTCCCGCTTGAGCACACCTACTTTAGAGTCTCGCGGTTTTGCGTTGTTGTTCGTACGTGGAGAAACGCAGACATCGGATTCCCATTGTTCGTCCTTCCGCGACGCCACACATATAAGAAAACCCTCTTCCGCGGAAGAGGGCTAAATCATATGTCCCATCTTGAGAGCAATGGTGAGTTTCTCATAGACATATCACGTTTGCGTCTCTGCGGATGCCGTGGCTTCCTCACTCTCGGCTTCGAACACAACCGGGTTCTTCACCGTAACGACCGGACAATTCGCTTCCCGCAGAACATGTTCGGCGACACTCCCCATTAACAATCGCCCAAGTCCGGTCCGGCCGTGCGTCCCAAGGACAATCAAGTCGCAATGATTCTTCTCGGCAGCCCGCAAGATCTGTTGCGCAGGGTCGCCACGCAGGAAGAAGTACTCGACCCTCAAGGACGGATCATCCGGTTGCATGTCGAACAACTGCTCTTTTAACGCTTCGACGTCTTCTGGTGGAGAGGGCGGAGCATTGAAGTATGCGCCATACGCGACCTCTTGCGGGGGTTCGACGTGGATGATGATTAGCTCGGCTTGGTAATCTTTCGCCAACGAACAGGCCAAGTGGAACGCTGCTTCCGACTGTTGCGAGAAATCGGTCGGGTGCAAAATGGATTTGATCGGTAACATGGTTCGCTCCTTTCGTGGGTAAGAACGTTAACAGAACAAGGAGCAAATGATGTGCCGCAGGGAACGGCGAAGAAATAATCGTCGGGTTGGATTCGTCGTAGATACACGCGGCCTGGGCGATGTGACTAAAAGTGTGTTTTTGGTGGCACGTCCCCGAACGGAGTGAGGGGCGTTAATGCATCTGGGGACACCAGAAATACCACGCTGCTCGCTGCGTTCGTGGGATGCCACCAGACAAAGAAACCAGCGAGGCCACACTTTGAGGGACGTTGCGAGGCTCGCGTGTACCTGAGAACATTCAAGGAACAAAAAGTATACGCGAGCCGCATGTCCCTACGAGCATAACTTTAGGAGCAACCAGTGTGCGGAAGTGACACACCTATGACAATTCAGGCAGAGGCGTTGGTCGGCGTGGAAGATTTGAATTCGTCGCCAAGGCCGTGTTTCTCGATGAGCCGGTAGAGGGCACGTCGACTGACACCGAGAACTTTGGCTGCGCGGAGTTTATTTCCTTTTTCCTGGCGCAACACGGCTTCGACGTGGCGGCGCTCGACTTCCCGCAGTTCCTGAGAGTTGGGCGAATGATCTTGTTGGAAGTCCCCGCAACTCGCACAAGTGTTTCGTTCGTAGATATTTTCGGGAAGGTCATCGAGGGTGATTCGATTGTCCTCGGCGACGATCTGCGCACGTTCGAGGACGTTCGCCAACTCGCGGACGTTGCCCGGCCAATCATAGGCCCGCAGGGCGGCGACCGCTGTAGGTTCGATAGCAAACGGTTGGATACCGATTCGCCGGGTTTTGAGGAAATGGTCGATCAGCTCGGGGATGTCTTCGGGACGCTGCTTGAGCGTCGGCAAGTTGATCGTGACGACGTTCAGCCGGTAATAAAGGTCTTCGCGAAACTTGCCGGTTTTCTGTTCGGCCAACAAATCCTTGTTCGTGGCCGCCACGATCCGGACGTCGGCGTGGAGTTCTTGTGTCCCGCCGACCCGTCGATACGAGGCGTCCTCAAGTACCCTCAGCAATTTCGCTTGCAGCGAAGGAGCCATCTCGGCGACTTCATCGATAAACAGTGTCCCTCCCTCGGCCACCTCGATGAGCCCCGATTTCTTGTGAGTGGCCCCTGTAAATGCTCCTTTTTCGTGGCCGAACAGTTCGCTCTCCAAAAGCGTTTCTTGGAACGTCGCACAGTTGATCGTCACCAACGGGCGGTCTCTTCGGCCGCTGTTGTTGTGCAGGGCTCGGGCCACTAATTCTTTACCCGTCCCGCTCGCTCCGCGGATCAACACCGTCGCTTCCGTTGGCGCGACTTTTTCGATCATGCGAATCACTTTCTGGAGCGCGTCGCTCGAACCTATGAGACTATATCGGGGGGATTCGTAATGGAGCTGATCGACCCACTGCCGTTCGCGTCGTGCGAGACGAACCTTTTCGTAGGCCTTTTGGATATGAATTTCGAGTTCGGAGAGCGGGAAGGGCTTCGACAAGTAATCGTAAGCCCCTCGTTTCATCGCCTCGATCGCCGTCTGTATGCTTCCGTGGGCCGTCAGGAGCAGGATTTCCAGGTCCGGTTGCTTCTCCTTGAACCGAGGAAGCAAATCGATGCCATTACAATCGGGCAAGTTCAGGTCGAGTAAGACGACGTCCAGGCGACTTTGCTCGACGGCGGTCAGGGCCTCTTCTCCGTTCCTCGCGAGAGAGACCTTCATTCCTTGCCGCTCAAACCGACCGCCGAGCGTTTGGGCAAGGTTCTCGTCGTCATCGACAATCAACAAGTGGATCGGCGAAGAACGTTTGTTGGTCGTGTCCATGGCCTCCTCGTGGGAATTGTCCATGTCCAAGGAACAAACCAATTAATCGAAAGAATGCTCCGTTGGGCCGTCGCGAAATTGCGCTTCTCGCACATTTCGGACGTATTGATGACACCGAACGCACGTCAGTGTGAGTTCCAGATATCCCAGGGCCGCCCCGTCCAGGTTGAGTTTCTTAGCGTTGTCACTTACCTTTTCGGCGGCTCTGCGAAATTCGGAACTGAAGAGTTTGTACTCCTTAGTTTTATACGCAAACCATTCGGCCTGCGTCGTCAGTTTTTGCAACTCGTCGGCATTCGTTTTGATTTTCTTGAAGTCGCCCAGCGCCAGACCTTCGAGCAAGTTTTTGGAACTGCTCAATTTCTTCTGCATGAGCTTGCGGAAGGATTTTTTACCTTTCGTCTGGGCGACCGGATTTTCAGAAATGCTGCCACCGGAACTTCCTCCGGCGGCAAAACACAGAACGCCGACGACGCAAAATCCGACGAAAACACCGAAACCTTTCTTCATCGTGAAGAACTCCTAACTTTCAGGATTCGTAACTTCATGAGTCGGGTGCAGATGGCGAAGAATGTCCATCACGCTAATGACCCCGACCAGAGTATCATCATGATCGACGACGAACAACCGATGAACGTCAAGTTCCAAGAGTTGCTCGACGACCTCCGCGCACGACGCGTCTGTTCGCACGGAGAACACCGCTGGCGTCATGATGTCGCTGACGCGGTACTGATCGGTCTCTTCGACCTGAAATCCTGAAAGTGGTTCGCCTTCGGGCGTGCGCAGTTGAGATCGGCTGAAGAACTCCGGAACTTCCGGAACGTAGTTCACCTTGTTCCGATCGTGAACAATAATGTCCGACTGGCTCAACACGCCGACTGGACGGCCCGAATCGTCGATCACCGGGGCGGCGCTGAAACCCTTTTCCGTGAAGAGGACAAGGGCCTCGTGGACCGTGGCGTATTCCCGGAGGGAGATCACGACCGGCGTCATTAATTCTTCGGCCGTGTCCCCGGCCAACGACAAGCGAGTATTGACTTTTGCAGGCATTTCGAACCTCCTTTCTCACCGATTAAATATCTGTGCCTCCAGTCCAGCCCGAGCCAGCGCGGCGAGAACGTCTGTGCTCGTGACGATGCCTTTCGGCCGGTTGTTTTCATCGACAACGATGACCCGATGGATGTGGGCATCGATCATCATCAGAGCGATTGAAGCGACGGACTGGTTCAGGGGGACCGTGACCGGATCAGGCGTCATGTAGTTCATGACTTCGTCGACACGGTCTGTTTCGTCTTCAACAATTTGCCACGACGGGCAGATTTCCAACAAGGCGTCATGCTTCGGTTGGCAAGCGCCCCGCCCTCGTTCGACCCACTGCAGAAAATCTTGGGCCGAGATCACGCCTGCGCACGTCCCATCATCGTCCACGACCGGGGCTCCGGAAATGTGGTGCTGTGAGAGCATGCGGGCTGCCACCGCCAAGCACATGTGCTTGGGAATCATGATCAGATCCGTCGACATGATGTTTGCCGCTGTCAACGACAGCAGGGATTGAGTTGAAGTGACCATTTGCGCTCTCCTTCCTTCCAAAATGAGGATATGTTCCTACTTGATATCTTCACGCAAATGACATGCCTCCAACTACAAAAATACTTCGAGCGCAGAGAATCTCCGCGACCGCCCGTAGAGGCAACTGTTGCTTCTACGGGCGGTCAACAAAACTCGTCAGGTAGTGTGCGGAGAGGACACACTTGGTGTGCGGAGAGAGACCAGGGTTGGTCCTGGTCGGTTTGCGGCAGCCTCACGAGTCCTCGTTTCGGCGTCCCCGGACGAATCCAGGGGACGCCGAAGATTAAAGCTGCCAGCTTTGCAGGACTTTTACATAGTTCGCCCGTTCATAAGCGTGCGGATTCGAACATCTGAGCAGACTCATGCTGCCTTGCATTTGCCGCAACGACTCGTATTCGTGGACTTCGAGCCATTGTCGCATCGAGCGGACCACTTCTCGCAAAAACATCGGTCCGTTACGTAATAACGCTGAAACCAGTTGCACCGAATGTGCTCCGGCCATGATGGCCTTGATGGCGTCGATTGCCGAATGGACTCCGCCCGTCGCTGCCAACGACGCATTGAGTCTCCCCGACAAAATTCCCAACCAACGCAGACGCAGGAGCATTTCCGCCGGACTCGAAAGATTCAAACGGATCACTTCGAGTTGTTCGGTGTCGATGTCCGGCTGATAAAATCGATTGAATAACACCAACCCATCGACGCCTAGTAAATCTAGTTGCTTTGCGAAGTTGGCGATCGACGAGTAAAATGGAGAGAGTTTCACGGCGATCGGAATTTTGACGGCCTCGCGAACTGCGCGGACGACTCGCAACTCGCGGTGTTCGACGTCCGCTCCTTCCTCGTCCATGCTCGTCGTCACGTCATAGAGGTTCAGTTCGAGTCCGTCAGCTCCGGCGTCTTCGATGTACTTGGCGTAGGCCGTCCAGGTTCCTTCGCGGGTTCCGTTGAGGGACGCAATGACGGGAATGTCGACGGTCTCTTTGATCCGCCGAATTTGGTCCAAATACTCGTCTGGCCCGAGGATAAAATCATCGGGGTGCGGGAAGTACGAGAGGGCTTCGGCGAACGACTCGTTCGGCATGTCCATGGCCGACGTGACGGCGAGTTCTTCGCTGATGATCTGTTCTTCGAAGAGCGAGTGCATGACGATCATCGGGGCTCCGGCGTCCTCGAGTTGCTTGACGACCGAGAGGTCATCGACCATCGGGGAGGCTCCCGGCACCAACGGATGCGGGAGTTCGAAACCCATGTAGGTTGTGGAAAGGTCCATAATCTTCGATCCATCCAGTTGGAGTTCGTCGGGGCAACAACGCTTGTGCCAAGCGAGCAATGTTAGTCTTTGTCGCCGATGTCCAAGGTAAAGGCGTCTTCCACGAGCAGGTTCTCGCGAGACTCATGATGCCGAACGTGCTTAATCCACGTCTGCACTTTCTTCCGGACCGTGTTGTCGACCTCGGCTTCTTCCTCCAGGTCAGCCAGAAGAGCTTGGAGGTCTTTGATCAACTGCCCATGTTCGGCCTGGAGTTGGTCTATTTCACGACTGAGCCGAGGTTCTGCCTCGCGAACCTCTTGCAGATACCCACCCTGCTCCTCCAACCGGAAGTGGTTGAGGATGTGGGTCTGGGTTTGCTGCAGCCGCTCTTGGAGTACGTGCAAAGTGACAACATTCTGCGGACGTAAAGTTTCAGCCAACAGCCCGAGATCTTCTCGAAGATCAACGTGCGCCTGTCGCAGCTTTTCCCCAAGTGACTGTTCGGATTGATTCATGCGAGGCCCCTTTCTTGGATGAACAGACAAGGGCGAACAAATTCGTCTTCAGAGTGAATTCCATTGTTGATCAGTTCGCCAGCGCCAATGCCAGATCGGCCTTCGCGTCCTTCCCGACCAACCGCAAGTCATACTCGGCTTGGAGCTTGGTAAACACATTTGGTGTCAAGAAGTCTGGGGGATTCGGTCCGATCGTGATTCCCTTGACCCCCAGATAGAGCAACGTCAACAGCACGGCGATAGCCTTTTGCTCGAACCACGAGACTACCAACGTCAGGGGCAAATCATTGACGGAACAACTGAACGCTTCGGCCAAAGCTAACGCTACCGAGATGGCACCATACGCATCGTTGCACTGTCCCATGTCCAACAATCGTGGCAGACCCAAGTGGGACCCGTACTCGTGATCGCGGATGCGGTACTTCCCACATCCCAGGGTCAAGATGAACGAGTCCGCGGGAGTCGACTGGGCATACTCGGAAAAGTAATTGCGACCGGGCTCGGCTCCGTCACACCCACCAATCACGAAGAAGTGACTGATTTGTCCTTGCTTCACGGCATCTACGATCGTCGGAGCAGCATCGAGCAACACGGTGCGATGATGTCCTACTGTGGTCACCTTCACGAGGTTGTCCGGGAGTGGCTGGCAAGCGTAGGCTTTGTGAACGAGAGGTTTGAAGTCCTGTCCCTGAATGCGAGTCCCTCCGGGGACAGCCGTGTAGCGAGTCGTAAAGATGCGGTCGGCATATTCCGGTTTGGGGATCAGGATACAATTCGTGGTTGCCAAAACAGGACCAGTGAATTCGACGAACTCGTGCTTTTGCTTCTGCCAGGCTCCTCCAAAATGTCCGACAAGGTTCGGGTGTTCTCGCAGCTTCGGGTACATGTGAGCAGGGAGCATCTCGCCGTGGGTGTAGACGTTGATGTCCGTTCCTTCGACAGCCTTGAGGACATCCGCCAAATCAGCCAGGTCGTGTCCCGTGACGAGGATACCCGGACCTTCAACCGTACCTTCCCGAACCTCTGCCGGAGATGGGTTGCCATAGGTCTCGACATGTCCCTGATCAAGCAGTTCCATGACCCGGAGGTTATGCTTGCCGACACCCATGGCAATCTCAAGCAGGGTATCAGGGTCAAAGTTCACGTTCGTCATGGTCGAGAAAAGAGCCTCTTCCATGAACGCACTGACGGACTCGTCGGACTTCCCCAAGCGTCGAGCGTGGTTTGCATACGCGGCCATCCCTTTCAACCCATACAGAATGAGTTCCTGAATGGACTGCACGTCCGCGTCCTTCCCACAAACACCGGGGTCCAACACACAACCTGTTCCGTGGTAAGACTGCTCACACTGGTTGCAAAACATGTTCCGAAAGTCCTTTCGTCAACAGTGGGGAGAGGTTTTTTGTCGTTCTGGCGATAGTGCGGTTTGTTCGGGGTATCTTTTCTCCCGGGCCGTTGGCCCAGATGTCGATTCCGCCTACGCATTCTGCGACACCTGCGGGTACACAATCTCGGCCAGTTGTTCATACAGTGACACCCGTCTGTCAGCGTGTTCTTTCGCGGCCTTCGCAAGCCATCGGAACCGGGTGGGATCGATCTTCTCGACCATTCGGAACCGCGTTTCGTTTCGCATGTACTCG
>CAYYUU010000088.1:0-12943 GCA_964474955.1 uncultured Alcaligenaceae bacterium
CCGGTAAACACCAACACGGCCAACACGGCCCCGACTGGATCGACGAGGATGCCTTCCCACCGAGCGATTTGTCCGACCTTCCCCGTCGGACGGATGTACTTCAACATCGGACTGATGACGGTCGGTCCCGTCACCGTCAGGATGGCCCCCAACAGGAACGCCGTCTTCCACTCCATGTCCAAAATCCAATGCCCCGCAGCCGTCGTGGACAACCACGTAATGACGACTCCGATGGACAGCATGTTGCGCAGCGGAACGCCGATCTTGGACCACTCGTGGAGACGAAGCGTCAAGCTGCCTTCGAATAGAATGATGGCCACCGCAAGGGACACGAGCGGGAGCAATAAATCCGTGCCGAATACCTTGTCCGGATTCAAGAATTGGGTCACCGGTCCGGCAACGAATCCGAACGTCAACAAGAGAAGAATCGACGGAAGACCGACCTTCCAGGAGAGCCATTGGGCCCCGACCCCGAGGACGAAGATACTCGCCAGGAGTATCCCAGGGGACTGAAATGTTTCCAAATAGAAAACCTCCGAAGAAGGGAACAGGGAACAGAAAGAAAAAGACAGAAACCGCATGCGAAGGCGAGAAACAAAAATGGCCAGAAGGACAAAACCAAGGATCACACAGATAAACACGGAGAAAATAAATCTGTGGTATCCGTGATTTTGTCCTCCTGTACCCCGTTCCCCGTTCCCTGTTCCCTACTGGCCGGCTAATTTTTTGGCGGCTTCGGCCAATTCCATGAAATACCCTTCGTTGTCCGGGTCTTGTTGCTTTCGGGCTTCGTCGAGTCCGCCCTGGGCGAACATCAGGGCTTGATCGCCTTGCTTGGCCGAGAGCATCGCTTCGGTAGCCGCACCGCGATACGACAAGTCCGCGGGCACACGTTCGATCAACCGTTCGAAGACGTCCTGTGCTTCGTGATACTCGCCGCGCCTGGCCAGGACGCGACCTCGCCAGAATTCGAAATCGTTTCGGCGTCGGCCTTCGTTATTTTCGCAATCGTGTTTCTCGCCCTCGTTGACGTGATCCAAGGCCGCGTCGAGTTTGCCGGCTTGCATCGTCGACTGGATCAATTGCTTGTACCAACCGAAGCGATCGGGCTTTTCGGGATTCGGCGGACGAGTAACGAGTTGTTCGAGAAAGCTAAGCGACAAGTCTTGGTCGGCGACTCGCTTGGCCGTTTGGGCGGCGAGTTCGAGTTCGTCATCCGAAAGATCGTCTACGACCAACGTACGCAGTTGTTCGGCGTCCATCGACCCAACGTCCTTGGTTACGAAAGTAGTTCCAGTCGTCGTTGGCGGGGCATCGAATAATCCGAGCTTCTTACGTAACTCGTCGAAGTCGTAGGCGTACCCCTGGCCTTCGGCACATTCGGCCAAGAACTGGATGATGCCAAGGAGTTTCTTTCGCAGGACCGAATCTTTGGTGGCTTCGAGCGGGGTCTTGCCTTCGAGGGAACGACGTTGTTGATGAATCCACGTTTGCTCGTAAAACCTGGCCATGCCCTCGGCGATCTGGCCCATGACGAGCCTGTCGTCTTTTCCGGGGGGAAACGTCATGCCCTCGAAAAGGATCTCGCTGAATCGTGCCGGGCCGACTTCGGAAAACGATCGCCCAAAGACTCCCGGGGCCAGTTGTTCGACTTCCAGGGAGACTTTGACGAGACGTTCTTCGGAAATGGAAGAGAGCCGAAAGGCACTTCCTAGGATGAGTAGCAATGCCACGAACTGCGGAGGCCGTTTAGGAGTTCCGCCCACCAGGGACTTTTCTGGTTCGACCAAGATGGCTCGGAAGATGCCATTTTCTTCATCCATTTGGCTACCGAGGATCCGATGTTCTTCGGTCAACCGGTCGATCAGTTTTCCAACCTTCTGGCCATCGCGAAATTCATAAACCTTGCTGTGTTCGACGTAATCGGCGTAGGTCTTTTCCAGGCCAGGGGCGCACCGCAAAACTTCTCCCAACGCCCAGGCGTTAGCTGCTTCCGTTTCGTCTTGCTCGAGTCGGACATATTTATCAAGAGCGTCGATGGCCTCGGCGTTGTTGCCGAGCCAGGCGTTCGCGAGCGCGAGGTTGTACCAGGCCGCAGCGATGTTGGGCTCTTGCTGCGTGATTCCTTCGAACGTCTTGCGTGCCGCCCCGAATCGTCCGGTGGTCTGTGTCTGGAGTGCTTGTTGCCACGCGGGTTTATGCTGTTTGGGTGTCCCGTCGGGAAGTTTCTTGTAGTGATATTCCTTCTTGGCGGCAGCCGGAAGCGAGGCTTCGTCGCCGAACAACCCCTTGAACATCTCCCGGTATTCGGGCACGGACGAATCGTACTTGAGCGCCAAAAAGATGGCCATCCGACTGGCGACGGGGCGATTCAGGCGAAACTCACATTCGCAAATGGAAGCGTACGTACCTGCGAGAATCTCGTAGGCGCTCGGATCGAAATGTTCGGCGGCCTTGCGGAACAGGAGCAGGGCGCCGCTCATTTCACCTTCGTCGAGACGCACTCTCGCCCGCAGATAGAGCCCGAACGGATAGTCCGGATTGATCGCGAAGGCCTCGTCGAGGGCTGCCTCGGCTTCGTCCGCACGTCCTTGCATGAACAGCATGAGGGCCTTGCGGCCGAGGGGTTCGGGATTTTTTGGGTTGGCCTGGATGACCGCATCGATCGTCCGCAAGGCCGCCTCGTGTTGGCCCTGATTCGCCTGGCCGAAAGCGTATTGGATTTGTTCGTGGATGGCCTGGCAGCACCACTTGAATTTCTTGCCACTTCCGCAAGGACAGGAAGCATAAGGATCAATAGCCATGGCTGATTTGCTCGTCTTCGTTGTTGATTTGTCTTCGTTGTAAGTGTTGCTGGGTGCGGGATCTTAGGATCACCACGAAAATAAGTTCCCTTATTTGTCCGTAGAACAAGTTTGTAACCTGTCACGCATTTTGTAGGACAGGTTACAAACCTGTCCTACGGGCAAAATCCCAAACCCAGAGCTCGGGAATTTATTTTCGTGGCGATCCTAAGATCTCTGTTGCCCTCGTCACGATGCCAGTGAGATTGGTCATCAGTACCCCAAGAGAACCCTTTCGAGTGCCAACCGCCCCGCAGGACACCCAGCAAAATATTGTATCATTATAGAAAATATTGAGACGGATCAACGCACCAAAGCAGCCTCGGCAGTCAATCCTGGGCCAAAACCCAACATCACACAAGGCAGCAAAGCGTTCGCTGCTCGCATTTGGTCAAGGACGAATAAGACCGTCGGCGAGGACATGTTGCCGTACCGAGCGAGCACTTCCCGAGAAAACGAAAGCGACAGAGGCGGCAATTCGAGCGCCTTCTCGACCGCTTCCAAAATGGCGGGACCACCCGGATGCACGGCCCACGTCCCGACGTCCGACATGTTCAGACCGGACCGAGCGAGCCATTTCGAGAGCCAGGGTCGGAGATTTGCGCGAATCAGTTCGGGCAGCTTCTTCGAAAGGGTCATGCTGAATCCGTGGTCGCCGACCTTCCACGTCATCGCCTCCTGGGATTGCGGAATGACGCACGAACCCGATGCGGCGACGGACCAGGAGTCCTCTCGCGAGTGTTCGGCAGACGTCCCGACGACCGCCGCGGCACCATCGGCGAACAACGCATTTGCGATGAGTCGTTGGGGATCCCAGCCGTAGTGGTAGTGAAGACTACAAAGCTCGACCGCACACAACAAGACGCATGCGTCAGGATCTGCCGTCGTGAAGGCGTTCGCGACTCGCAACCCGTTGAGGGCACCATGACACCCCATGTACCCGACGTGAGTTCGTTCGATCGTTGGTGGGAGACTGAGTTCGGTGATCAACGCGATGTCCACTCCGGGAGCTTCGAACCCCGTACACGAAACCGTGATGAGGTGAGTCAATCGGTCGGTGGAAACGGCACTTCGTTCGATGGCACGGCTCGCGGCTTTGAGTGCAAGCGGCTTGGCGTGTTTGGAGAAATGCTGCATCCGCTGCCGCGTCGTCGGTCCCTGGTCGTCGGTATTTCCGGTCGGCAGAAAGACCGAACCGGTGTTCGTCGTACCTTCGATGACGTCCTGAACGACCTCGCGAGGAAAGAAGATGTGGCGTGTCTCGATTTCCGTGTTTTCGTACATCAGAGGCAACCACGTTGCGTGGTCTTCGTTCGCGTAGCCAAGGGCCTTGGCGATTTTCTCGCTCTCTTGACGAGTGACCTTCGTGGGCGGAACCGCCGTACCGAGTCCTTGGATCGCGAAAGCCATGTTGGGTGGTTCCTCAAAATGTTCCTGGCCGGAAGACGTTAGGTTGATCTTGGAACGCGAAATTGATTGTTGGCCCGTTTTGGAAACAGGATGTCTTTTCAAAGTCCCTCGCCCCGCCTTGCGGGACCCGGGATTTAGGGTGAGGGGTCTTGCGTGGGACTCGCCAACCTCGGAAAATATCGCGTAAACCGTTTTTGCTTGGACACCCCTCACCCACAGTGTTATCTTTCCTGGCCCTCTTCCCGCAAGCGGGGCGAGGGACTTTGAACAACCGGACACTCATTTATTTCCCGTTCCCTGTCGCGCTTCCGCAACAAAGGACAGTTGGTTCTTTCGCGTTCCGAGCGTGGAACGAGGCCATGCTCTCTGTCACTTTGTATTCTTCTTGGTCGTCTGCTTTTCCTTCTTGCGGATGAGCTGAACGCAAACTCGTCGTGTCCATTCGCGGTGGGTCATCTTGCCTTTGGCAATCGGTTCATCCCACGTTTTCGAGTCGACTGTTCGTGAGAAAGTCGCGGCATGTTTGGGATCCCAGACGAACACCTTGATGGCGGTCGCCGCGCGAATCGAATCTTCCGGACGCCCGTTCTTCACAATCTTCAATAACCACCTTGTCATGGCTTGGGGCTTTTTCACATACAGTGTTTTGGCCTCTCCCCCAACTCCCACTATATCAACGGGATAGCAGACGGTGATGCCTTGGGCATTCGTTTTTCGAGTCATCACACACACGCGGTAGATGATGAATCTTCGTCGGATTTTCTTCACTTCAGCGGCAGTCAACTTTTCCTTCGTTGGCGGGAGGCGAGGTGCATCCTGACCTTGAGCCATTCCCACCCCGAACAACGCCAACAACACCAGAATCACGATACGGCCAAACATAGATGGGTCCTCCTTTTCCCAAATCAGAATCTGAGGCCGAGAAATACACGAAGATTATCCCCCCACGAAAGCCGTGGCCTTCCCACTCATCTTGGCTCCCCAGTAGAGAATACGAGGGAACCAGCGTAACACGGGTAGACTCAGATGAACAGTTGTTTGTCGCGTCGCCCATTGAGCCAACACCGACGCCGTCCGCAAACGCGGAGCAAAGTTCGCGCGCCAAGACTTCGCGTAGTGACTCGACACCGAAGACAATTTGTCTTGTGAGCCGCCTTGTTCTTTCCACTGGATCAACCGCTCGGCCAACAGCCACCCACCCTGCATGGCCATCGTGAGTCCCTCGGCTACGATCGGATGAGCTTCTCCGGCAGCGTTCCCGACTCGAAACACACCGAGATTGTGATCTTTTCCAGAGACCCGAATTCCCGGACGGATTGGTCCGGTCGCGAGCCAAGGTCCGCGTTCTTTGGCTCCGGCAAGAGACTGTTTCACACCCCGGCAACATTCCTTGACGTATTCGATGACGGCTTCCCCTGCGGGGAGGTCGCCTTCTCGAATGCGGGACAACCAATCGCGACGGACACAAAGCGAGATACTCACTCGTCCATCATCACAATGCACCATGCCTCCGTAACCGCCTGGGAAAACCAAAAGCGGCATCAATCCCTCGGGCAAATCGCTGTTGTCGAAATGTGCCTTGAATCCAAAAAGGTCGCCTGGCCTTGGTGGTTGTCGTTCGGGTTGCGTCGGGAGCGAACCGACCTCCCACGATCCGTGGGCAGCAATCACGATCGGAGATCGCAACGCGATTGTTGTTTTGTCTGTGTGCCGCACGATGCACTCGTACATCTCGCCCTGACGTTCCAACGACTTCGCCGAGTATGGTTGATAAATCGTCACACCTGCCTTTTTGCCTTCGTTAAGTAGCCAGGTGTCGAGATGTTCGCGAGAAAGGGCTCGGCCGCACGGAGTTTGCGAGTCCTGTTTGGGGCGAGGGATCGGAGTCTGCAAGATTGTCTCGCCCGCGAAGAGACCGACGTGCTCGACGACTGGCCCGGCCTTTTCGCGGAACTCCTCCGACAGTCCGAGGTTCTCTAAGAGAGGCCAGTTCGTAGCCGATAAATATTCTCCGCACACCTTGCGGCGCGGAAACGTCTTCTGCTCGACCAGCGCGACCGACCAACCGGCACGAGTCAGCAACAACGCCGCCACGCAACCGGCTGGACCGCCACCAATGATGACCGCGTCAAAAGCTGCTGACATTTCTCGGCCCTTTCATCCAAAGTGTGCTAAATTTATTCGAAGCCAGATTGCGAGCGAGCCTGCGCATCTAACCCCTTTCCCACGAAAGTAAAAACCGGAAGGGCCATTTGGAGACAACCTTCGCATTGGACAATCCGGCACGTTCGGCAAGCTGCTTGGCTTCGGTGATGGTGAAGGCGGCACGCACCGACAGCGGAGCATCCACGCGAACGACCCGAGAGAACGTCAACAACCGCGAAGCCAGGATTGCCAAGACAAGGCCCATCGAACTGCGACGCAAATCATTTATGAGCACCAAACGAGTGGCGGCTCGTGCGGCTTGTTCCAAAAATGCCGTTGCTTCGGATTGGGCCAGGTGGTGCAGGAACAGCGAACTCGTCACAACGTCATATTCCGTTGGGATTTGCGAGCGTATAATGTCGTGTTGGAAGAACGTCACTTTGGCACCGAGCCGCTCTGAACGAGCCCGCGCGTGTTCCAGAGCGACGGGGCTGAGGTCGCAGCCGGTCACGTCCAACTCCATACCGTTTCGTTTGGCCTTTTGCCAAAGCCGAATCGGAACGTCGCCCGCGCCGGTCGCAACGTCCAACAACCGTAATGGGCGATTCACTCGTCGGCTCAAGTCGCGGATGGCGGGCCAAAGGATTCCGGTGCTGTTGCTCCAAAAGTTCAACCGAGACAAACCATCGAGGGCTTTGTGGTGGGCTTTCGGATCGAGTCCCGGTTGGTCCATGACTTCCGGATGACGTTCTCGATGTGGAACACCGAGCCCTCGACCCGTTTTTCTTGAAGGTGGGCATCCGGTGGAGCCGATGTTATCGTTCATTGTGCCTGACCTAATTTTAGGCATCCTGGGAAAGTTTTTGCCTTGATCGTTGAAATCTTGCTTACAATAATCTGCACACGCAGAAGCCAGTTTGGGGTGTGGCGAACTTCTCCGTAGGACAGGTTTGTAACCTGTCCAAGAAAAACCCCGGACAGGTTACAAACCTGTCCTGTGGACCAGTCTTCGGAGAAAAAAACAAATCCTGTTTGTTCCCGGGTCTCCCGACAATATGTATTTGTAGAGGCTGCCTCCAAATCGAGCGGCAAACAGTCATTGTCGGCAGATTCGAAAACTAAAAAAATATCAAGATACGTTGCGGGTCCTGGAGCAAGCAGCCACTTCACTCAGCAGCAGGACTTGGATGGAGGAAAAGAGCCATGGCCGACCTGGTTCTATACGTCGGGAGTCGCACGGCGCAAGGCGCTCGAGACAACAACGAAGACAATTTCGTCGTGGACATGGAGAACCACCTGTTCGTCGTGGCCGACGGAATGGGTGGTCAAGAGTGCGGCGAAAAGGCCAGCACCATGGCCGTCGAGATCATTCCCAAAGCCATCCAGGATGAACTGGCGGCGAAAAGAGGTTGTGCCGAAGCCATCCAAAAGGCCATGGACCAGGCCAACCAGGCGATCGTCGACGCTGGCAAGAGTCAACCTGCCGGACACCGTATGGGAACAACCGCCGTGCTCGCCCAAGAACGGGACAGCGAGGTGACAATCGGCAACCTCGGCGACAGTCGCGCGTATCTCGTTCGTGGCGACGAAGTCAAGCTCTTAACCGTCGATCATTCGGTCGCCCAGGCCCTCGTCATGGCCGGAGCACTGACCCCCGAAGAGGCCAAGGAGAGTCCCTACCAACACGTCCTGCACAAGTTTCTCGGGTGTGCCGAGAGCAACGATGGTCCCGACATTCTTTCGTTCAAAGCGCGAGCCGGGGATCGGTTGTTGCTGGCGACCGATGGACTGACCAACCACATCACCGACGACGATCTCCGCAACGGGGCCAGGGAATTTCCCAACGTCCAGGCGTGGGCCGATGATTTGGTCGACATGGCTCTGGAACGTGGCTCGAAGGACAACGTTACCTGTATTGTGTTGGCCTTCGAGAAGACCTGAGAAAAAGCTAACCGACAATCACATCCTCATACGCATATCGAAAACGCCTGGCCCTCGCGTAGCGCACCGCCAGCGCGGCGGCGAACGTCAACGGCCCTATCCGTCCGAGGAACATCAATCCAATGAGGATCAACAATCCGGGTGGCGAGATCTGGAAAGTCATATCCATCGACAGCCCAACGGTATTCATCGCGCTTACGACTTCGAAGGAGTGTTCTAAAAACTTCCGATGCCCTTCGTTGTCTTTGTGAAACTCCGTGAATGTTAGAGCCAGAATCCCCAGCATAGCCAATCCAAAAGCCACGACGACCAAACCGATGGTGCGGTTAATGATCTCTTCGCGGAAAGAACGGTTCCAAAGGATCGGAGTGCGTTCCCCTCTCAAACGTGAGAGTGCGACGACTCCCAGCAACGCCATCGTCGTCGTTTTCACTCCTCCAGCCGTCGACCCGGGCGACCCGCCGACCATCATGAACAAAATAGTTAGGAAACACGTCGCGTCCGTAGCTTCGCTGTATTTGACTGTATTGAAACCCGCCGTCCGTGGCGTCACGGATAGAAACAGGGCGTTGGCCAGTTTGTCGATGATCGGCAGATCTTTGAGCGTGTTGTTCCACTCGAAATATGCGAACGGAAGCCAACCGCCGAGAACCAACAGCGCCGTCATGCTTAACACGATTCGGGTGTGTAAAGAAAAAAAGAAGACCTTGCCCGCGCGTCTGGCCTGAAACCACAACAGGATTTCTTCCAGGACGATGAACCCGAGTCCGCCGAGAATGATAAGGGCCATGATCACCAGTTGCGTCAATGGCGAGCGTTGGCTTCCTTCCAAGGAATCGGAGAACGTCGAGAACCCCGCATTGCAAAACGCACTGATGGCATGAAAGATCGAATCCCAAAGAATCGCAAGATTTCCGCGACCGGGAACGGGCTGAAGGTTCCAACTGATGTAAAGGAGAATCGCCCCGATTCCCTCGATGGCGAACGTGAACTTGACCACGTCGATGAGGAGTTTTTGGGGATCGAGTTGGGTCGTGGGCCGCGAACCGACCGCCGTCGCGGATTCTTCCATGAGCGAGACGCGACCACCAAGGGCCGTGATGATCATGCTCGTGAACGTAATCATACCCAACCCGCCAAGCTGGATCAGCGTCAACAGATAGAGTTGTCCCCAGAACGTGAACTGGGCCGTGTCGACGACAATGAGTCCCGTCACGCAAATGGCGCTCGTGGCGGTAAATAACGATTCGAGCCAGGTGAGCGGCGAGGGATCATCATGCCCATACAATGGCAAAAAGCGAAACCCCAGCGTCCCGACGAGGATCATCAAAAGAAATGTCGCGGCAAAGTATTGTGGCGGGCTCAAATTCTCCCACGAGAAAAACCGACGGCGTGTCGGGACGTCCCAAAGGGCGTAGCTGGCCCGCACTTTACTCATGACTTCTTGGACCTCTCGCGGAAATAATCGCCCGACCAAATGCGTTGGTCTTCGTGTACTGGCTTTTCATAGAGATATACCCACGCGGGACAACGTTGGCCAGACGAGGTCATCACCTCCAGGACTACACGTTTGTACAACGCTTCGGGAGGAGCACACCCTTCGTACTCGTCGAGGTGCGGCAACGTGATGTCCGCCTCTCGCAGGTCGTAGAGATCACCAAGGACCCAATCGTCCTCCGTTTCGGCTGGCTTCATGCCAGGATACGAACCGAGAAGGTACAACTGCCCCGGAGCGGAAGCCTCATCAATCCAGTCGGCCTGGCTTGCGAGGAATTGGGACATGGGGTTGGGCGAATTCCGACGCAACGTGCCGTAGACGAAGATGGTGGAAATGTTGGGCATCGGGAGACATTCCAGAAAACGAGTAGGTACCAAGACCCAAGCCACCAGGCCCGCGTTGGCCGCACACGTAGCGATTGCCCTTTGGCGTGGGTGAAAGTTTGGCTCAACGCGACGAGTCGCAGTTGCCATCGGGGTCAACAAATCGAGAGTTGGGCCTTACGGGGTTGGGAGACCAACGCTCTAGAAGGAGCCGAAACGTTGGAATGGTTTTTTGTTGTTGACCAACGTAGTCGTGTTGGACGCTGAGCCAGCCGCTGCGTGCGTGGGTTGGTGCGAGATACGTTTGAGTTTGGAAGATTATCACGGGCCAGGAAGACCGGTTGCCAAATCGAGGCTCCTCAGTTCGAAACGATCGAGCGTCCGAAGCCAATGATAGCGTTCTTGTCGGTCGTGGCAGTGTTGTTAATGCAGTTGCGTTCTCTCTCATGATCCGACGACCAAAGACCTCCGGCGGTCGGATTCGTCGATGAGCTATTCGTAATCGTCTTGAGCCTTTGGCGTTACAATGGTCGAATCGATCGGCGATGACGGTGGAGACATTCTATTGTGCACTGGCCCGGTTAGGTGGTCAGCGGAACCGCAAAGGCGATACCTTACCGGGCTGCCGAACGATTTGGAGAGGATGGACACAACTCATTGTCATGGTGAGAGCTACGCCCAGAGCCCAACAAATTAAATGACCGGAAAGATGAGGCCAACGGCCTGGGATGCAGGAGGGCTGCTTCGCTCGTCTACTTCTTCGGCCATTTCCCAGTAAAGATTTGGAGTGCTTCATCGTGGACGAACCCGTTACTGGCGATGACGTCGCGGCGGTAAATCGTCGAGTTACCTTCCCAGTCAGTGAGTTTGCCGCCGGCTTCGGCGATGATCGCGGCCAACGCGCACAAGTCCCAAGGGCTACATCCGTACTCGAACATCAGTTCGCCCGATCCCTGGGCGACCAACATAAAGCCCCAGAAATCGCCGTAGCCACGTTGGCGTTCGGTTCTGTGGATGAGTTCGAGAAAGGCTCCTTCGTTGCCCTTCTCCATGAACCATTTGAGACTCGAATAAAAGAGGTGTGATTTTTCGAGTGTGTCGACGTCGGAGACTTTGATGGGCTTGTTGTTGCAATAAGAACCGTCACCGCGGAGCCCACGGAAACTGATGCCGAGGGCGGGAGCGTCGGCCACACCGGCGATCTGTTCGCCTTTATATTCGAGCCCGACGAGCGTTCCCCAGATGGGGTTGCCTTTCACGAAACTTCGCGTGCCGTCGATCGGATCGAGAATCCAACGGTAGCCCGAGGTGCTCGGGATGTCTTCCAACTCTTCGCCAAGGAAGCCATCGTCGGGGAATTTCTCGCCGATGATCTTGCGGATCATGATTTCGGCTTCTTTGTCGGCGATGGTGACCGGGCTTTCGTCGGCCTTCCACTCTACCTCAAAGTCCCCATGGAAATAGTTCAGAGCGTGCTGGCCAGCTTTGGCGGCAGCTTCTTGGGCCAACTCGTATCGATTTCGCCAATCCGGATTCATGATCTTTGGGTCCCTTGAGTTTTCGCTGTGTATCGTGGTCGGTCTTGGAAAGACAGAAGGAGGAAGGCAGCAAAAGGCCTGAAGCGATGTTACCCGCTGGCGCTTCGGGCTGGTGTCTTATACTAACCCGAAGCGCGAGCGAGGATCTTGAGCGAAGCGGGAAATACAGCCTTGAGGCCGATTTTCCCAGAATAATGCAACAAGGCCTGAAGTTTTGTTTCCCGCTTCGCACAGTGTCTTTTTGTCGCTTCGTGGGGTTTCCGCTGCCTTCGCAGCAAAAGCCCGCTACGCTCAAGTTCTCGCTCGCGCTTCGGGCTGGTGTAAGATTTCCTCGCTCGCGCTTCGGGTTGGTGTCAGATTTCCTCGCTTGCGCTTCGGGTTAGTATAAGACATACGAATCAACCAAACTATCTTCGTTCCACGAGCACACCACATCGTTGCAACCACCAAATCGCCCATTCACCTTCATTGCGTCCGAGCGGGCAATAGGGATCATCGGCGTAGTCGATCCGACGGGCAAAGCCGCCGGCTTCATAGCTCCGCGCAAGTAGGACTTGCAAATCCAACATGAGGTCCTGGTCGCTCTCGGCGAGTGGGACGGCGACTTTTGGCAATCGGTCCGGTAAGGTGACGCCCCAAACTTCGCAGAATTCTCGACTACCAGCCCGCGACAAACTCACGAGGTAGCGATATTTCCCTCGCCGGAGGATTCGTTCTTGTGGTGCAAGGACGGTGTGTTCGCCAGCCCGGAGCAAATCGATCTCGACCAAGTGACAGTCCTGTGTCAGTGCCTGTCGTTGTCGTGAACGATATAGCTCACGGCCTTTGCTCCCATTTGTTTTATTCGGAAAACTCAGAAACTCAATAACAGTGACGGGTTCCTCCCGCCCCATCGCGGCCATAATTTCGACGTAACATTCGCGAATGTCTTCGTGAGTCGTAGGAATGTTCCAGGGTGGTGTGACGGTGGGCTCGGAGTGATCGGTCGGAGCGACATGGTTGTTCGAAGGTGGGCGAACACAATTCTGTGGAGGCGGCAAGTAATCCGACATGTCGATGTCGGATTCGGGGCAGTAGACGCGGTCCTGAATGCGGACCACATAGCGGCGAGGCAGGATTTCCGCGAGCGTGTCCGCCAGATGGGTCATGAAATATTGCTGGAGGGACTGCCACAAGATCGGATGTTCCAGGTAAGGGTCCATTCCGGGAAAGGGACTGGACATGGCTTACCTCCCAAGGGCGACG
>CAYYUU010000089.1:0-12874 GCA_964474955.1 uncultured Alcaligenaceae bacterium
ACACTCCGGCTTTTTCGGTGGGAAGAAGTTAAAATCAGAGTTCCTGGAAGAATGCCTCAAACAACTACGAGCCGCAAAAAAAGCTGGGTTGCTGGCTCTTCCCAAAGATATCGCGGCAGGTGGTTTCTTGTCTCCGCCGCAGAAACTTGACAACGAGGAAGCCGCCATCGAGGTCTTAGCTCAGGCACTCACCGAACGAAATCACCCCCACTTAGCTCAACTGATTCGGCTTGAACCTCAACACGGTAAGCCACTCTTGGCGACTGCCATCAAATATTTCTTCCAACTCGAGATTCAAAAACACCCAACGCTCGGGACAATCTTCACCCACGCCAAATGGGAACAACTTCAGCAAGAACAAAAAGCCGCATTTAGCCAACTCCATGTCGTCTTGGTGAAGCACGGCGACCAGTTGGAATTGATATGGAAGAAGATCGAAGGAACGTACACCGAGGTCCTCGACTTGAAAGCTGAGGTGGGCGAACTCAAAGGGCAAATGAAACACCTCGGCCTCGGCATTCAACAACTTCTGGCCCGTCACCACATGGCCCATCGGGAGTTACAACCCCAAGACAGCCAGACCATCCAAAGCAAGGCAGAGAAGGAACTCGCAAACCGACTCCGCCATTGGTATGAGTCTTGGACACCGGCCCAACGTGCTCTCATGCCCGCCACCGTCAACGCTCTGGGAAAAGTGCTCCATGGGACCGGAGACTATCAAGTTTCCGTTCGGATATTTTCCGAGGTCGGTCGAGTTGTTCCGGACAAGAAGACGAGTGCGGAACCTTGGCACAACGGCTACCTCTCGGCCTTGGAGCAACGCGACTATGCCCTCGCCTTCAAGTGCTTCCTCGTTGCCGTCCAACGATGTCCCGAACGATTCAAACCCTTTCCCATTGAAAAGTATGTGCCCCAACGGATTCTCGGGGCGGGTGGATTCGGCGTTACGTTTCTTTGTCAGCACGCCCATGCTGGTGGTTCGCGAGCCGTCAAGACGTTCCGGACCGACCTCATCGGAGTGGACGAAACGGAGAAGATCAAGGCCGAAGCCCAAGCCCTCGAAAAGGTGAATCATCCTTCCGTCATTCAACTTTTTGATTGTGCTTACGCCGACGCTCAACAAACCAAGATGTATCTCGTGATGGAACACTTTGATGGTCCGACGCTTGCCGAATACGTCCGCAAGGAGGGGCCGATCCGACCGAAAGATTTTCTCGAACTTGCCAAGAAAATCGCGGAGGGTTTGCAAGCGGCTCACCAGGTGGGAATTCTCCACCGCGACATTAAGCCCGACAACGTGTTGGTCAGACGAAACGAAAACAGCTGGGAAGTGAAGATCATTGACTTTGGGTTGGCAGTCAAGATGAACGTCCCGCAGGCCACGATCCCGACTCCTGCCATGCAGGGGGAAGTGACGTTGCCGTACGATTTGGCTGGAACACTCGATTATGCTTCTCCAGAACAACTTGGCCGACTGAAGGATCCGATAGGAAAGCACAGCGACATTTACGGTTTTGGAAAAACTTGCTTGTTTGCCTTGTTCGGCACGCCGCAGCCCATTGGAAGGCAATGGAAAGACCTAAGCCCCTCCATGCAACGGTGGCTTGATTCTTGCCTCGAATTTGTCACCAATGAGAGGTTCAACAGCTTCGAAGAAGTGCTCGAACCGCTGAAGAAAAACAAAGTCCACCCAGGATTCGACAATCATCAGAGGAAAAAGCCCAAACTCGTGGTCGCACGAGGTCGGGAATGGGGACAAGTATACGTGGTAAAAAAAGGGGAAAACGTCATCGGTCTCGATAGGGCAGACATCAACCTCTCAAACCAAGAGTACCCTGCCGCGAAAAGCGTTTTGCTCCGGCATTGTGTGGTGGTTCAAGAAGGAGAAACACTGAGTCTAGGAGCGTTGGACGACCATGCGTTGGTTTATGTAAATCGGGACCGACTGTATTCTGGCTTGAACATCGCGTTGAACAATAACGACATCATCCAGGTTGGTTCGGTCCACCTTCGGGTTGAGTGGCCCGACAATAATTAGGACACATCGACTGAGTCACCTCGCAAACCGCCTCTCCACGCCCTCCGCAGAACTTCCGCATTTCTTCCGCCATTCAAATTAGAACACCCTCGGAAATGCGGAAATTCCGCAGGTTTTTGCACCAAGAAGAACGGAAATGCAAGACTTGCAAACGCCAGCGAAACGGCGTAAGCTGTTAGAGTATCAAGGTTTCGGATCGAATACGTGGTTGGCAAAATCTGCCATGATAAGCTCGGGGGCATTGGTTCGAGTCAAGTATCGCCCACATCACAACCCTGGTGACCTTCCCCGTCATCAGGGTCTATCTTTTGGCATATCCAAAACTTGCTTGAACCTCAAATCGAGTTCGCCATTCTGACACGCTCAGCTTCTTTCGAGAGATGGCCCAGAAACCTCTGGTACAGCCGGTCCGTCGGCAGTTGCGATGCTCGCTCGAATGCGGACTTGGCATCGCTGGTGCGTCCCATTTTCGAATAACACATCCCCAGTAAGACATGCAGACACGCACCTTGCTTGCCCTTTTTCGCGATGGCTTTCTTGAGAGATTCGATGGCTTTGGAGTACTGTTGATTGCGATACTGGGCTGCCCCAAGTGTTCCCCAATTGGTCCCTGTGTCGTGAAACCGGAGGGCAGCTCGGGCGAAGTCGAGAGCCAAGTTTTTGCCGCGCTTGCGGTTGGGAGGGGTCACCAGGAGCTGGGCCAGGCCGTGACAAACCACCGCGACCTTTCCGGCCTCTTGGGGATGGCGCTGGACGTACCGATCTGCCCCTCGCAAAACTTGTTCTCCTTGCCCTGGTATGTCCGACCAGAGTTGCCGGAATATCAACAATTGAAGAAGGACCTTCTCAACGCTCAACAAGACTTCCTGCAGAGATCTCATGTGGGGGGCTCGTCGGACCAATGTCCGGCAGACCTTCCGGACTTTTTTGGCCGATCCAATGGCCTTGTCCCAATGAACTATGGCTCCATTCTCGTCGCCGAGGGCGAGTTGCTGTGTTCCCATCCGGAGTAATTCGTGGATGTCCCGCCAGGCTGTCAGGATTTCGACACGCGGGCGGAACGTGTCCGTGATGTCACAGTCCCATTTGCGGCCTCGCCTTTGGGCGTCAAACAACCAAATCGGACCTGCGTGACTCCCCGCCGCGAGACATTTCCCATCTGGCGACCAATCCAGACTCAGGACCTTTTTGAAATGGCCTGAAAACCGGAGTAACTCTTGCCCAGTATTGGCATCCCAAACTCGAATTTCCTCGCCAGCCGTCGCCAACCGTGTTCCGTGTGGATGCCACGCGAGGGCGTTTATTTTTTCCACGTGACTTCGCAAAGTGTGAACGACCTTGCGCTGTCGTGAGTCGTACAGAACCACGTCGTTACCCCAGGAAATGGCGAGCATCTTTCCGGTCGGTGACCAGACGATTTGAGGTGGACGTTGTGTTTTCCGCTGTCGTGGCTTACATCGGACGAGCCGACTGTCCTTGCGCACGGCGTCGCACACAAGCACCCCACCACCTGTGGTCACGACGGCAAGTTGCTTTCTCGTGGGGGACCAAACCGCCGCCTGGTCGGTGGCGAGGATCGTTTGGGTTATTGACACCACGTTGTCAATCTCCCCGGTACGATTGTCCACGATCTGCACCTCACGAGGTTTGACGACGGCACGTTGACGGCCAGGACGGGTGTGCTTATCCGACCGAACGTCCGAAGTGTCAGCCAGCCGGTTTCCCTCAGTGGAAAACAGAGCCAGCTTTCCTCGTCGATGGACTCCTATATTTTTCCCGTCCTCCGACCACCGGGATATCTCGGTATAATGAGGAAGCAGGGCCATCTGACGGCCGACCTCAGTATCCCAGAGGCGGACACAATCGTCACCAGTTGAGACGTTTCGGCTGGCCGATGCGAGCCTCTTGCCGTTCGGCCCCCAAGTCAACTGCGTCACGGCTCCGACGTGACCAGGAAGGACCAAAGCTTCGGGTAGTTGGTTGGTGCTCCAAACTCGGACCTCTCCGTCGTGGGTGGCAGTGGCGATGTAATTGCCATCTGGGCTCCAACCAACACCTTCGATGCCGAGTCCCGTCACAGGAAGTTTCAGGAGTTCCCTCTGTGTTTCCAAATTCCAAATGTGGACGTGGGTTTTAGAACCCAATGCCAGACGATGGCCTTCAGGACTCCAGTCCACGGTCCGAGTGCCAGCGAGGGGGAACCCCCGAACAGGTTTTCCCGTTTGGGCCGAACAGATTGTTGCTTGACTCTTTTGGCTCGCGGTCGCCAGGAAACCCGAATTCCGACTCCAGCTCATGTCGCAAATAAAGTTACCCAACAACCGAGGGCCTAATCGGTGCGACTCGAGTTGGATCAGCCGAACGGGATGGCCCTCCCCGGCCATCACTGCAGCCCACTTCCCATTTGGGGCCCAAGCAACGCGACCTTCGTATGTCGTCGACAGGATTGGACCGTGGACGCACTCAAAGGGGGCCGCTCCCTCGAAGTTCCACATGGCCAACTCCCCTCGTGTGCCGACCGTCGCAATCGCATTCTCTTTCGGGTGCCACGAGATCGAGACAACGCTGTGGGAACTCTTCGGCTTGGTTTTGTCCACGAACACGGTCGTATAGGACTTCAGAAACTTTCCCGTATTCCCTTCTATCAGGCTCAGGGTGTCTGGGTCTGGACCTCCCTTGCGGGTATGAGATATGGCCAGCCGGTGGCCGTTGGGACTCCACGCGACCGTAGCCCAGTTCCCTTCGCCCGTCGAGATCTGGTATTGTTCTTTTCCCGTTTGGGCGTCCCAAACTCGAACCGTGTTGTCCCTGCTGCTCGTAGCAATCTGAGTTCCCGTCGGGCTCCAGGTCACAATATCCACGGTGGTCCGATGACCTTTCAAGTCCAGAACATGGCGACGACACAACGCCCCCAGGTAGTACCATTCCCATCCTCTTAGGTCGGGCTCACCTCGCTTGGGTACATGCGACTCTAATGTGTGCCAGGCACGCTGTACGTCCCCACTCAACCAGGCCTGATGTGCAGCTCGAATGTCAGAAACATACATTTGGTACCGCCACCTAGTGGCATTCTTATTGGCCAGCAGGGCATTCATGTTCGCCAGTCGTTCATTCTTTTTGGCGAGTCGTCGTTGCAGGGTGGCTTTGTGCGTCTCAGCTTCGGCCTTGTGCCGGAGCGACGTCTGGTAGAACGCAAGGATTGGACTCACGAGGGCAACAACCAGGAGGCAGATCAACGACGTCCCGACGAGTTCGGTATGGCGTCGACCCCAGCTCATGACTCGGTGAGACAACGATGGTGTTTTGGCCAGGATGGGACGATCTTCCAGAAACCGCCGGAGGTCATCGGCGAGTTCTTGGGCGGTAGCATATCGTCGGCGTGGATCTTTTTCGAGGGCCTTGTGTATGATCGTATCGACGTCACGAGGGATCGATTTGTCCCACGAACGCAAGGATCGCGGCTCGCAGTTTGCGATTTGTTGAAGCAGATCTTGCCTGTCCTCTCCTTGGACAGGAGGGTGTAGTGTCAAGACCTCATACAACGTTGCGCCCAGAGAGTAGACGTCACTTCGATGGTCAACGATACCTCGTTTGCCGAGAGCTTGCTCGGGGCTCATGTACCGAAGGGTGCCGAGTAAATCTCCGGTCTTGGTCAAGTCGGAGTCTGTTGGCAGATGGGCCAGTCCAAAATCGGTGATCCATAAGTGCCCCTGGTCATCGACCATAAGGTTGGCCGGTTTAATGTCCCTGTGAACCACACCCTGTTGGTGTGCGTGATCGAGAGCCTCGGAGGCTTCGATCCCCCAACGGCAGACGGTCATACAGTATTCGAGTCCCACCTTACGATGGGCTTGGAAATCCGATGAGATCTCAGTTCGCGGTCGTAGATGAGGTAGATCGAGCGTGTCGTTCGTCTGATCTTGGTGATGTTCCGAGGTCGTCGGGAGTTGGGACGGGCTGACGATTTGAGGGACATGCGAGGAGGGAGTGACGGAGTCATCCGAACCCCGCTGCAGGGACAGCCCACGGTCATGGAGCAGGTCCGCCAGGTTGTGCCCCACGATAAGTTGCATGGCAAAATAGTGCAGGCCCTGGTCATATCCCACCGCGTAGATGGGGACGATGTGCTTATGCCTCAGGTGAGCGACCGCCTGGGTCTCGTTCTTGAACCTCTGGAGTTGTCGGACGTCCATCGCCGAGGCGAAGGGTAACACCTTGACGGCGACCACGCGGTTGAGAGATTTCTGCAGCGCCTCATAGACGATCCCCATCCCGCCGCGACCAATCTCTCGCCGGAGTTCGAACTCTCCGAGGACGGCCAAAGCCTGTTCATGCTCACCAACTTCGCCGTTTGGCGACGGGCAGACGGAGGACTGTGGCGACGCCACTAGGGCACAAATCATGGGCCACAAATCCCGGAGATCGTCGGCGTGTGCGGGATAGAGACGGATTGCAGTCTCCAGGTCAGCGGAGGCCCCTTGTAGCAGCTTGGCTGTGAGTTCCTCCACCACGTCCGCAAAGGCATCGTCGTGACTAGAATCTCGGTCCGAGTTCGCCGCCAAGGGACTCTCATGCATGGCTTTCACTGTTCCGTCTCCTCTCCTTCGACCGTGAGTAAGTCGCGCAAACGCCGCAACGCACGTAACTGACGCTGCTTGACGGCCCCTTCGCTAATTTGGAGGACTTCGGACACTTCCCCCAGCGAAAGTTGTTCCAGATACCGCAAGATCAAGATTTCCTGATCCCTCTCCCCAAGTTCCAGGAGGGCACCTCGGACACGTTCACGCAGTTCCTCTTGGATGAGTTGCTCGCTCGGAGTCGAAGTGTGGCCGATCAACTGAGCCAATTCGAGAACCGATTCGTCCGAGAGCGACCACTGCTCCCGAGCCACACTTCGTTTTTGGACCCCGAGATGGTGTTGTTGGGTCTTGACGAGCCGCTCCCAGGTGATGCTGCGGAGCCACACATAAAACGGAACGGGCATCTCAACGAGGTAGGCTTCGAGTTTCTGAGCAGCCTCTGTCAGCGCCTCCTGGACGATGTCGGAGGGATCGATTCGCCGCGTGAGCCGATTGTCGAGACGGACGGCGACCATGCGTTTGAGTCGCTCCCGGTGGACTTGCAGGAGTTGTTGCTTGGCTTCAATCCCACCGTCCCGGGCCTGTTCTATCAAGGCGTTGTCCAAACTCGGATCAACCATGATGCACAAAGCCTCCTGTAAGGTATCCTCAGAAAATCCGAAAAAGGTTACGACTTTTTTGAGGAATTTGGGTCGGAATGATTCTCGCCATGTTATTCACCGGCCAGTCGGTCTCCATCAACCCAAACCCTATCCTCAGAACCTTTCGCCGATTCAGGCCCGTTGTGATTTACCCTGTCTATATTTTTTTCGAAAACCGACCCGACCGCGTAACTTTCTCTTTTCCTCCGGAGGATTCCAAATAGGAGAAAGTCTTCACTCGCTGTGTCTCCGACGGTCAACGTGGGAAGTCCTAACACTTTTTCATTTCTTCAAATCACCCCATTTCGCATTTTTTTCTTGAGTTCTCTTATTTTTCTTCTGAGGCCACCACATGCAACGGTCATTCTTTTCCAAAGCCCTAGACGTAGCCAATCTCAAACGAAACAAACGCCGAGAAGAAAAGAACCATCGCCTAACCGTCGAGCAACTCGAAGACCGACTGGCACCCGCGACGTTCATTTGGGATGGTGGTGGACACAACTCAAACTGGAGTACGGCGGCCAACTGGGTCGGGGACATCGCTCCCTCGCCGACCGAAGGTCACGACCTTTTCTTTCCCCAGGGTGCTGCTCGGAGGGGTAGCCGTAACGATTTTACCGACGCCCTGTTCCGTTCTCTCCAAATCGGCGGAAGCAATTACGCTCTGAGTGGTAACCAACTAACACTCGGTGTTGTCTCTCCGACGGACCCCAACGACGTTGTCCCCGGCCTCATTATCGTCAGTCCCAACCAAACCAACAACACCTTCCAGTTCGATGGCCTCGAACTCGGGGGCGGTGTGGGGGAACGGTTGTTCTTCAACATTGGCTTTGGTGCGACGTTGGACGTGGTGACACAAATGCATTCGACAGCTGCGGTCGGCGTGACCAAAGAAGGTGTTGGGCTGTTAACCTTGAGTGCGGACAACAGCGGACTTTCCGGCCCGATCACGGTCACGCAAGGGTCGCTCAAGGTGACTCACGCCCAGGCACTGGGGAGCTTTTCCACAGATCCCGGCGACGAGACGGAAATGACAACGGTGGCAACCAATGCCGAGTTGCAACTCGACAACGTCAGCGGGACGATTCGAGAGAAACTCCGGCTCAACGGTCCTGGTCAAGTCAACGAGGGAGCCTTGTTTAACTTGACTGGAAACAACGTTTGGGGCGGTCCGATCGAGTTGGATAGTCGTTCCATCATTGGCGGAAGCGCAAGCACGACCCTCACAATCACCGGGCAAATCAGCGACCGAGGGAGTGGGCACGGATTCACCAAAGAAGGTCCAGGAAAGCTCTATCTGTTACCCCTTGAGATAACGGCAGGGAACACGTATCGCGGAGAGACTCATGTCAACGAAGGGCTGTTGTCTATCGGGCACCCATTCGCCCTTGGCGTGGGTGGGCAAGCCGGGACAGGGACGACGGTGCATGGGAATATCAACCAAAGCGGCACGCTCGCGATCGAGTTCACGAACCACCCGGACCTCGAGATCGCGAGCGAGTTTCTGTATGTGGACGGAGCCGGGGCATCCATCGGGTTCCGTGTTCCCGATGAACGACTAACTCTCAACGGCCTCGGCATGGACGGATTCGACGTCACTCCTCGCTTTCAAGGGTCACGGACTCTTCCCACAAATCCGATCGTGACGACAATAGGCACGTTGAGTAACCAGGTTGGGGACAACTCGTGGGACGCTCCGATTCGGCTTTGGACGTCCGGTGACGATGTGGACCGCCGCGTCAACTTCTACCGTCCTGCGATCGTGGTGGGAGCCGAAACCGGGACGACGTTTACGATCAACGGAGTCATAAGCGATCCAGGATTCACCGACCAGAACCTCCGATACACCCTCGCGAAATCCCGTGGTGGAAGAGTCATTCTGACCGCCAGTAACACATTCATGGCGAACGTCGATGTTCTCGAGGGGGCGTTACGCATTCGTGACTCGGGTGGACTCGGTGCCGATGCGACCGCTCGGAAAGAGCCTTGGTGGGGAGCAAGTCTGGAACTGGAAGTCGATGACATTCCCGATTCGAGAACCTCAATTCGAGACAGCAATGGGAACATAGTCGACCCCAGGTATCATCTGGAGTTCAGTGATCGAACGAACATTCGCCTGAACGGGCCAGGAGCCAACAACGAAGGAGCGCTCAGAAACATCAGCGGGACGAACGCGATCCTGGCACCGATGCTGATGCAATCTAGCTCCACCATCTGGGTCGATCCAGACCCACGTAATGGTGGTGCCCTGTATGACGATTTGAGTCAACTCACGATCCACGGCGAGCTGGCTGGTGATCAGACGGACCTGACCAAAGGAGGAGGTGGGGAACTCGTTCTCACTGTCGCCAACACCTACACGGGGGAAACTTACATCAACGAAGGTTGGGTCACGATCCAACACCCACAAGCTCTCGGCGGGAGGCGCTCCAACATCGGGGACACAGTCCAACCGGGGACGACCGTCGCTTCCGGGGCGGCGCTTCACTTGAAACCACTTCAACCCGGGGACACGCTCGAAATCGACGAACATCTTGTCCTGGAAGGAAACGGAGTCTCCCATCCTCTCGGACTCATCGCAAACAAGGGAGCGTTGGTCAATCTTGGTGGAGACAATGTGGTCCGCGGAAACATCACACTCACAGCCGATGCTGGGATCGGGGTCGAACGACTCGAGCCCTTCCAGGAAAGCGAGCTGACCCTTTCCGGACACATCGACGGAATAGGCGGGATTGTGAAACTCGCCTCGGGACGATTGAACATCCAGGGACCGGGGACGTACGCAGGTCAAGTCGACGTCCTAGAAGGCATCCTGCGGCTGCAACATGATTCGGCTTTGGGTGCCCCAACGGGCAGGACGTTTGTCCGAGATGGGGCAGCCCTGGAACTCACCAGCTCCGTCGCGAGGCTCAATGGCGGTGTTTCGGCAGGGATCCAAGTCGGAGACGAAGCCCTCACGCTGGAGGGCACCGGTAACGTCAGTGCGGAAGGCACTCCTGAAATTCAGTCAGTGACCGTCACCGGACCGACTGGAGTTTGGAACCTGAGCTTCGACTCGCAGACGACCCAGGACCTCCGGTTTGACGCAACAGCCGAAGAAGTCCAGACCGCTTTGAATTCTCTCGACATCCTGTCCCAAGATGGCGTCGCAGGCTTTGTCACCGTCGAAAAAGCCGGGAATACGTTCACGATCACATTCCCTGGAATTCTGCGAGGAGAGGATTTTCCACAACTCGCTGCAAGTGGTTCGGGCGGAACTACTGTCACCGTCACCACCATGCAAGACGGAGCGGGCCCGATCACGCATCCTCTCACCATCCTCGCGGAGCATCACCTTTGGCGAGGACCAGTCGTCATCGGGCGGCAGATGGATCAGTCCCAGGAGGTCATCATCCTCGATGTGCAACAACATACCGCACTCACTCTCTTGGGTGACATTCAAGATGCCACGGGGAGCAATCCGGTGCTCGACATCACCAAGGGAGGTGACGGAAAACTTATCCTCGGCGGGGACAATAGCTTTGCGGGCGACCTCTATGTTCCTTCCGGGATCCTCAACATCCAAAGTAATAGTGCGCTCGGAGACACAACCGGGAATACCCGTGTCGACGCCAACGCAGCCTTGGAGTTACAGGGGAACCTGGATGTCGCAGGTGAGAAACTCATCATCGAAGGACAAGGCCCCACCGCTACACATAACATCCCGACGAGTTGGTTTGCCCAGGGTCCCGCCCCGATCAACGATTCGAACGACAATGCCGTTTCAGGGCGTATATCGGGGATCACTGTTGACGCGAGTGACCCCGACGTCATTTATCTCTCCGTCGCGGGAGGTGGTGCCTGGCGAACTCAAGACGGTGGGGAAACCTGGGCACCATTGACGGACTATCTCAGCGACGAGGTTCCCAACTGGACGGGAGCAATTGCCATTGCTCCGTCAGATCCTTCCATCCTGTACCTCGGCCTCGGGGAAGCAACGAACAGCGAACGGTCTTACTATGGGACAGGTGTCTACAAATCGACCGACTCAGGCAAAACTTGGACCTTACTCGAAGATGTCGGACTCACGTCCCCCAACCCTCTTTCGGGACTCGCCATCTCGCGAATCGCCGTCGAGCCAGGGAACCCACACGTCATATATGTCGCAACCAGCGATGAGGCAACGAATGGCGGTGGGCAAGGAGAAGCAGGTGTCTGGCGCTACGCCCAGAATGTTCCAGATGGGCAGAAGTGGTCGAACTTGACGGCACAGATCTCCTCCGGAAGGACTGACACACCTGGGCCAGAAGATGAACCCATGATCGACTTTCCCACGGATGGGACATACTCCGATGTCGTGCGGTCATCGAATCGCCTCTACATTGCGTTGGGAACGGCCACAGGCTCCTCGGCAAATGCGGTATACTGGACGACTGAGATGAGTTCCAGTGCCCCGAGGTGGTTCATTGGGCAAGGAAATCCCTCGTTGGGGACAACACCGTTTCCCACCCCTGTGACCGTCAATAACCGGGCCGTCAATGGGAGGATCCGACTGACCGCCATTGGAAACACCGTGTATGCGGCAGTCGCACGGCCAAGTGGGTCACTCTTTGACATTCAAAAAAGTACAGACGGCGGCAACGGATGGCGGAACGTCGCATCCCAGAGTGGTGCGACAGCCCCACCGAACTACCTGGGGAACGGTGGGAGCTACGACTCGGTGATTCTGGCGAGGAACGCGAGCGTCGTCTATGCGGGTGGTCAGAACCGCATCATCCTGAGTACCAACGGAGGCGTGAGCTGGACGGACATCACGACCGGCTCCAATGGCACCGGAGTTCCTTATCATTTTCACTCGATGCACCTGGACTCGCAAGACAGACTCCTTGTCGGAACGGACGAAGGGATTTGGCGACTGGACAATGACACACCGGGTGCAATCCGATGGACCAACTTGAATGGCGATTTGGAGATAAGTCACCTCATCGGGATTGCAAGTCACCCCAGCGATCCCACGATCGCGCTTGCCGGCAGCGACTTGAATGGGACGGTCCGCTTCGAAGATGATGTGGAATGGTCTCAGACGTTCGGTGCGGATGGTGGGCGTGTCTTCATCGATCCCAAGGATCCGAACTACGCTTATCAATCGACATCCAACGGCGGACTGAATCGATCCAATGACGGGGGTAAAACCTTCGCAACGAGCATCCGTCCGACAGGCGGAAGCCCGAACGCCTATCCCGTGTATCTTCTTGACCCAGTGAACTCCTCCAGGCTCCTTCTTGGGAATCAGTCCCTCTACGAATCGGAAAATCGCGGAGAGAACTGGCAGTCGTTTCCGGTCACAGATCAAACCGGTAGCAGCTTGCTTTCTGACCCAATCACGGCAGTCGGTGCCGCAGCGTACCAGGGAGAATTTCAAGACGATCCTCAGTTCCCAAGTGTCATGGACAAGGGACCAAACACCTACGACCCAGACACCATCTACCTGGCTGGTGGCGGAACCATTGTTGTCACAAAAAATCATGCAAGGCACTGGGTAGACCGCACTAGCAACTTGCCTGGCGGGCTCTCGTTGGTGGACATCGAGGTCGATCCGACCAATCGGGACCATGTCTTCGTCGTGTCAAGCACGT
>CAYYUU010000090.1:0-12841 GCA_964474955.1 uncultured Alcaligenaceae bacterium
ACTTCGTTTGCGATTCTGGCTGGCGCTTTTGGGGTTCCGGTGGGGGTGGTGTTTCCGACGCTTCCGGATTGGCGTTTGCTCACGGATCGAACTGAGTCTCCGTGGTATCCGACGATGCGGCTGTTCCGGCAAACTCAATTGTTAGATTGGGAATCGGTGTTCCAGGCGGTGTCCGATGCGCTTCGTTCCCAACTCGCTGATTTCGGAAACGAACAGGAAACAAACCTTTCCGACGTTTGAGGTGGCGAGAATCACGCATCCTCAACGAACTCGTGCCCAATCCTGGGGGCTCGACATGAGCATTGAAGCCTTGATTACGTTGGGTGTGGTGGGATGTCTGTTCGCCGCCTTGGTGAAGAATATTGCTCCGCCCGACGTGCTGTTCGTGGGTGCGGCGGTGCTGTTCGCTGTGATCGGAATCATTACGCCCCAGCAAGCTTTTGCTGGCTTCTCGAACCCAGGAATCTTGACCGTGGCAGCGTTATTCGTCGTGGTCGCCGGCCTTCGAGAAACCGGCGTGATCGATTACGTCGGTCATCACGTTCTTGGCCGAGCCAAAAGCGAAACCGGCGTGATGGCGCGCCTGGCGGGCGTCGTCCTGCCCATGTCCGCGTTCCTGAACAACACTCCCATCGTGGCCATGTTCGTTCCGATCGTGATGGACTGGAGCCGCAAGCACCAGGTATCCCCATCGAAGCTGCTCATCCCACTGTCCTACCTGGCCATCCTCGGAGGCACGTGCACGTTGATCGGGACGTCCACGAATCTTGTCGTCAACGGCTTAATGATCCAGAACGGCTTGCCGGGGATGCACATGTTCGAGATAGGAATGGTCGGATTGCCGTATGCGATTATTGGGGTGTGTTACTTGTTCTTCGTTGCAAGATGGCTCTTGCCAGACCGAAAGGCACTGCTCGAACAATTGGGCGAATCGCGACGGGAATATCTCGCCGAAATGTTGGTGCAATCGGGGTGCCGTCTAGTCGGCCAAACAGTCGAAGGTGCAGGATTGAGACAACTGCCGGGATTATTTCTTATCGAGATTGATCGCAACGGGCGGACGATTGGCCCGGTCGGTCCCGATGATATCCTTGAGGCAGGCGACAGGTTAGTGTTTACGGGGATCGTGAGCAGCATCATCGAATTGGAAAAAATACCGGGCCTTGTCCCCGTGACCGATCCAGATTACGAAGTCACGCCAAAGCAACAACGCCAACGCCGATTGTGTGAGGCGGTGATTTCCGAGAACTCTCCGCTCGTGGGCCAAACTATTCGAGACGCGGATTTCCGAGCGACTTACGGTGCGGCGGTTGTGGCGGTTCACCGTGGCGAGAAACGAGTACAGAAGAAAATTGGTGACATCGAGCTGCGACCGGGCGATACGTTGCTTTTACAAGTCCGCCCGCACTTCCACCGGGCGTATCGTCATGATCCGGCGTTTTATCTTGTGAGCGACGTGGATGATTGGCGACCTGTTCGACGAGATCGAACGTGGATTGCTCTTCTATTGTTTGCGGGGTTGATAGGTTTGATGACGACCGGTGTAGTTCCTATCGTCCTTTCCGCGATCTTGGCTGCGGTGTTGATGGTATTATTAGGATGTATTTCCGCCGGTGATGCTCGCCGAAGTATCGAATGGCAAGTTCTCATCACCATTGCGGCGGCGTTCGGAGTTGGATCGGCATTGCAAAACTCCGGTGGAGCGACGGCGATTGCGTCGGCTCTTTTTGGTTTTACCAAGGCTTCGGGGCCTATTGTGGCTCTGGCAGTGATATATCTGTTAGGTTCTATTACGAGTTCCGTCATCACGAATAATGCCGCTGCGGTTCTACTATTTCCATTCTGCATAGCAACGGCTGATCTCTATGCCGTCAACGCTCTCCCGTTCCTGATAGCGTTAATACTCTCGGCGTCGGCGAGTTTCATGACTCCGATTGGCTATCAAACAAACATGATGGTTTATGGACCGGGTGGATATCGGTTCTCTGACTTCTTGCGAGTCGGAGGGCCATTGAACTTGTTGCTCGGGATCATGGCTGTGATCTTGATACCGTTTTTCTGGCCATTTTGACACATCTACTGTACCGTTCTTTTGTTACTCTGGCGCTGGTGACTCGGAAAAGCCACTATGTTGTATTGGAATAATCTGAACGACGAAATGGATTATGTGGTCGATCTGGTCCAGTTCTCGACAGGTGAGCGGTTCCTTCACTTTCGATTACCGAAAGATTCACCGCACGAGCACACAGCCATTTCGACGAAGGCATACGCCGGTGCGATCCTCAAGATGTTTTTCAGCGGACGTCTGTTCTTTTCGGTTGTTGAAACCACGGATGGGCGACTCTTTGGCGTTGACTCTCATGGTCTTTGGTTGCTCAAAGAAGAGGCTGATTATCACAATCACCGAATTCGCTTTTCGCAGGAGGTGGAACCATGCCGAGGGACTCCCCCTCCTTGGGTCAATGGCATTCCGCCGCAGTTTGCTCCAAAGTAGGCTGTCGTTGCGAGGCAAGAGCGTCACGGGCAGAGATGCAGACACGAAAAAACCAGCACCGATAGGAATGCCTTGTAGTGCAACTTTTACTCGGGGAAGGTAGCTTCGACCTTGATCGCAGCCACGTCTTGACGAGGCGGAGCGCCGAACATCCGTCGGTATTCTCGGCTGAACTGCGAGGGACTTTCATAACCAACGTGAAACGCTGCCGAAGTGGCGTCCAAGCTATCACTGAGCATCAATCTTCGCGCCTCCTGCAGACGCAACCGCTTCTGATATTGGAGTGGCGTCATCGCCGTTACGCCTTTGAAGTGCAGGTGAAACGCGGACTGACTGAGCCCAACGTGTTTGGCAAGCGATTCAATCCGGAGGGTTTCGGTGAAGTGGTCTTTCAACCACCGAATCGCCTTTGCAATCCGAGAGGCTGGTGCGTTCGCGAAGGCAATTTGCCGCAACCGCAATCCTTGCGGACCGGTGAGCACGCGGTGGGTGATCTCACGCAGAGCGAGCGGCGCCAACGGCCCAATGTCTTGTGGAGAATCGAGCAAGGACACAAGCCGAAACACCGCGTCCAAAAGTTGCGGTTCGACCGGCGTCACGGCAAGCCCTCGTTCGGATGGACCCGTCGGCAACGTCGAACCCGCCGCGATCAGTTCCCCGACCACAGCCGGATCGAGAGAAATACGCATTCCCAGATACGGCCTCTCGGGTGATGCCTCTATCACCCGGGCGATGACCGGGAGATCGACCGACACCAACAGAAACTGGGCCTGATCCAGACGATACATTTCTTCCGCAAGAACCACCTCTTTGACTCCCCGGGCGACAATGCACTAACAGGGTTCGTAAACGAGAGGGACATGATCCGAAGGTGCCGAAATTCGCGATATTTTCAATTCCGGAATCAACGTATCCTTGGAACCATCGGAGTCGAGATGTCGTTCGATGACTAATCCCAGTTTGTCCAGATCATTCGCTGCCACAGTTTTCTCCATTTCATATTCACCAATCGATTTCTACTTCCAGTATACCCTGAGCGAGGCTTCGCTAACATGAGCGTTCGGAAACCCGTGGAGGATTAGGCAATGTTGCGGGACGTTCGTTCTACCGGGTGTTTGTGTTCGCTTCTACGATACAAGTGTCTGATGGAAACAAGAGTCAGCGACATACCACTGGCATAGGAGCGAATCATGGAGATCTCAAGAAACGGATCTCAGCCGTCCAGGCAAGGCCCGATCGATTGGTTCACAGGGACCGTTCGGATTGACCCGTTATTCGACACACCCGATCCAGCGCGTGTGAGTTGTGCGAGTGTGACGTTCGAACCCGGCGCCCGGACTGCCTGGCACACACATCCGCTGGGCCAGACACTGATCGTCACGGCAGGCTGTGGGTGGGCACAACGCGAGGGAGGACCGGTCGAAGAGATTCGTCCCGGTGACGTGGTCTGGTTCCCCCCTGGCGAGAAGCACTGGCACGGTGCAACAGCCACCACGGGCATGACACACATCGCCATTCAAGAGAAACTCGATGGCAAAGCCGTCGAGTGGATGGAGCAGGTCAGCGAGGAACAATACGGCGAGTAGCTTCCGGTCGTGCTCATGGCTTTGGTAACTTTTGACGGGAAGGAGGAAGACAAATCATGCCGCATGTCATCGTAAAGCTCTGGCCTGGCAACACCGAGGAGCAGAAGATTCGGCTTGCCCAGCAAATTACCGAGAACGTTATGACCATTTTGAATTCTAGCGAGGAGTCGATCTCGGTGGCGATCGAGGAAGTGAAGCCGGAAGATTGGGCGGAGCAGGTCTACAAACCCGACATCGTGAACAAGCCAGAGCAAATCTACAAGGAACCTGGGTACGGCTTTTCCGACTTACCCTGAGCATCCATCGAACAAGGAGAAGGACACATGAAAGGGACTGTTCTTTACGGACCTGGTGACATCCGATTCGAGGACCGGGAGACGCCGAAAATCGAAGAACCGACGGACGCAGTTATCCGAATTGTGCTGACCTGCGTTTGCGGTTCGGATCTTTGGCCATTTCGGGGATTGCAACCGCTCGACGGGCCAACGCCAATGGGGCACGAATACTGCGGCATTGTCGAAGAGGTCGGCAGTAAAGTGGGTTCTGTGAAACCGGGACAATTCGTTATCGGCTCCTTTGCCACGTCCGACAATGTCTGCCCTCACTGTCAGTATGGTTATCACTCGTCGTGCCAGCACCGCGAGTTCATCACGAGGGCGCAAGCACCGCTGCTCCGCGTTCCGCTCGCAGATGGGACGCTCGTCCCCACCCCGGACATCCCCTCCGACGACATGGTCCCGAGCTTGCTGACAACATCCGACGTTCTGGGCACAGGTTGGTTTGCGGCCGATGCCGCCAACGTGAAACCCGGTGCGACGGTTGTCGTAGTTGGCGACGGTGCGGTCGGCCTCCTTGGTGTGCTTTCTGCCAGGCATATGGGAGCCGAACGGATCATCGCCATGAGCCGACACGAGAGTCGACAGAAAGTCGCGCGTGAGTTCGGTGCAACCGATATCGTGGCGGAGCGAGGAGCTGAAGGCGTAGCTCGCATCATGGACATGACTCAAGGGATTGGTGCTGATTCGGTGCTCGAATGTGTCGGAACGCAGCAATCGATGATGCAGGCGATCCAATCGACAAGACGCGGTGGATACGTCTCCTATGTCGGCGTTCCGCATGAGGTCGAACTGAACGGACAGGAATTATTCTTCTCCCACGTTCACCTGCACGGAGGACCTGCGCCGGTGCGGCGCTACTTACCAAAACTGATTGAGTTGGTGCTGGAGGAAAAGATCAATCCCGGAAAGGTCTTCGACCTGACTCTACCGCTGCACCAAGTGGCTGAGGCGTACAAGGCGATGGACGAACGTCGCGCGATCAAGGCTCTGCTGCGTCCGTAGGTCGGAACTTGGAAGTCGGATCAAGGAGAACTAACAATGAACACCTGGTCGAAAGACGAACTACGCCAAATCATCGAGGCCAATGATCGAAGGGGGTCCCCGCTCCGCTACGGTCTAAGTAATGCCACGAAAGATCAATGTAACGCAAGACCAATAACCTTACTGATCAAGATGAGAAACCGATGCAAAAACGAAAACTTGGAAACAGCAATCTGGAAGTTTCCGCCCTCGGTCTCGGCTGTATGGGCTTGAGTTTCGGCTACGGTCCCGCGATCGAAAAGGACAAAGCAATCGCTCTGCTGCATGCGGCCGTCGATCTTGGTGTCACGTTCTTTGACACCGCCGAAGCGTACGGACCGGGGGATAACGAAGAACTGCTCGGAGAAGCACTTGCTCCGTATCGAGACCAAGTCGTCATCGCGACCAAGTTCGGTTTCAAGAATGGCAGGCCTGCGGACGGACTCGACAGCCGCCCCGAACGCATCCGCGAAGTGGCCGAGGATTCTCTGAAGCGACTTCGGACCGACCGCATCGACCTGTTCTATCAACATCGCGTCGACCCGGATGTCCCGATCGAGGATGTCGCCGGGACTGTCAAAGAATTGATCGAAGCCGGAAAGGTCAAACACTTCGGCATGTCCGAAGCCGGGGCGGAGACGATTCGCCGAGCCCACGCCGTTCAACCCGTCACCGCTCTGCAGAGTGAATATTCTCTGTGGTGGCGGGAACCGGAAGCGGAAATCCTTCCTACCCTGGAAGAACTCGGAATCGGATTTGTCCCGTTCAGCCCATTGGGGAAAGGCTTTCTGGCCGGGAAAATCGACGAGTCCACAGCGTTCGACAGTTCCGATTTCCGCAACACCGTTCCTCGCTTCTCCGAGGAAAACCGCAAGGCCAACCGAGCCATGGTGGACCTCCTTCAACAAATCGCTACTGACAAGGAAGCCACACTGACGCAGATCGCGCTCGCCTGGCTACTTTCAAAGAAGCCGTGGATCGTGCCAATTCCGGGCACAACGAAGCGTCACCGGTTGGAAGAAAACCTGGCTGCGGCCAAAGTCACAATCACGGCAGTTGAACTTCGACACATCGAGGACGCCGCCGCACAGGTCGAAGTGCTGGGAGCCCGATACTCCGAAAGCGCGCAGCGAATGATCAATCGATGATCGGCAAACAATCGCCTGCATCGCTATCCAGGGTATCCATATTCAAGCGGAAATAGAACGTTGGCACGATGGATGGTTTTGAGAGCGTTTTGCTGTTGAGTGGATCCGAGTTGAGGTCCTTTAGCAGCACGCCACCATCCAGGGCAGAATTGCCCTCTCCTTGGGGTTTTGCGTTTGACACTAACCTGAGGATTTTCGAAACGTCGTTTTTCAAGGGGAAGGCCCAAAACACATACACAAAACCCACAAAACCCCCTGACTCCGAGGTTTTGTGGGTTTTGTGTACCGAATCTCCGGTCCTCGTCTCGAATTTGGGAGTTCGCCAAGGCCATCGGTTGAAAACTTCTGAGAGTAGCTCAAGGTTGGGTTGGACCCGCCAACAACAACTGCCATCCTGCCCGTTTGAAACCGGAAAACCTCAACCCGATCGGACCAATCCAAACGCGATTCGCTCTATTTTTGCTCGCCGTTTCCCTTCCTCAACGAAACAATTTCATTCGGGTCCAGCTTCAACTCTTTACCTCGCCAATTGATGCTGAGCCCTTTGGAAAGCTCCCCGGCGATCTCCGAACTCTGCGGCACGGATAGCATTTCCGTCGACGACAATTGAATAAACCAGTGGGGCGAAGTCTTCTTGCCTCTTTTCTTGGTCCCGAGCCAGAGTGGCGGAAGGTCGCGGTAGCCGGAAGACCGAAACTCGCCCTTCTCGGACTTCCACAGCACGACCTCTTCCAACGTCCGCACGTATTTCACCGATTGCCACTTGTTGGTCTCTTCGTCGATGACCGACGACGTTGCGACGTCGGAGGGAATCTTCGGGAGGGCGTAGCAGACCGAACGCAAGCCGATGATTTCTGCTTTGTTCTTCCACAAGTCTGGCTCGCGGGCGAAACTCGGACGGGCGAATTTGTTCTTCGGTTCCGGGCCGTGCAAGACGGAGCCGTCCGCCAGCGTCGCGAAAATTCCCGTCTCTGGAAACTTCATGTTGGCTTGCGTTCGGGGCGTGCTAATTCGAAGGACGTCTTTGAACGGTACGGTCAAGTTCGGCAAACCACCCGGCAAACCTTGGAACTCGCACTTGCCATCTTGCATGGCGACTTCCTTACACAACGCCTGCGTTCCGTTCGCCAGGCGGACCAGGAATTTCTCCTTCGTGGCGGCCTGTATGCGTGGGCTCGGGACGAATTCGAAGTCGTCGAGGTAGAAGCTCGAATCGCGACTACGCTCCAATTCGAACGTAATGCGGTGGACCGGCACGCGGGACCGAAATCCGAGATACTCGGCGGTCGGCTCTTCGCTCAGGAATTCGCCCACTTTCGTTCCTTCGATGTCGTACGCCGTAACCTTCGTGCCACCCGGCACGGCGGAACCGAGCCAACACCCAAACATCGTCACGCAGGCCGGGACGTCGGGCCGATTCGGGTCGACGAAGTGGACTTCGATGTCCGCCTGCATCTGCGGGTTACTTGACCCGATGACCCACGAATATCGGGTTCCCACACGCGACTGAAAGAAGGCCAGGCCGTTGCCCTTGGGCGACTTCATGATGATGCCCTTGTCCTGGTATTCGTCGTCGGCGAGCAAAGTCCCGGAGTTGCGAAATTGGTTCTTCCCGCGGATTTCGAAGTCGATCTTGGTGGCCCTTTGGGGCATGTTCTCGGGCGAGATTCGCTGGAACAAAGCCCCGGGTTGTTGCCACGTCACCGGGTTTTTTGTGGGGTCGACGCTGGTGATCCGCAAGATTTCCTTCCGGGGCAATGCGATCGTTTTTCCCTCGACGATTACCCGAATGGGTTGTTTGCCGACCAGAAATCCCCAGAACGATTCGCCCAGAATGAACCGATCGAAGGCCACCAAAACGGCGTCCGACTCGGCGGCCGCAGCCGGGATGATTTTCAACAGGGCACGCAACCGGGCCTGAGTTTCGGGATCGTCGGTGAGTTGGAGACAGGCCTTTAAGTCGGGGCGGACGGCCTTTCCCATTTTCGCCAGAGTGCTCCAGGCCTTTTCTCGCTCGGTGAAGAGTTCCGACCCGAGCATATGAACGGCCGTCAGGATTTTGCGTTTCCGTTCGAAGCTCTCGTCCTGCGTCAGGATCAACGTTTTGAGCTGGGAAGGTCGAATCGAACTGTCTTGCACCTCGCCGCGTTCGGTCACGCGCTTAATGGACCACTTCTCGTCGACGATGGGGAGCCGCATCATCGAACCGTCACGGAACTCCAGGTATCGGGAGATCGTCTTCGGTTCTTTCTCTTTCGGTTTCCCGTTTTTCGGCTCGGTTTTGGGCTGCGCGAAAGCCACGTCGGGGAACGCAAAGGCGAGCAGGATGAGCAAGGCGACTCGTTTCATGAGGCACTCGTAATAATTGAGGAAGGGCTAGGCCGCACCGCAGGTCTGAGGCGATCTACCATACGTGTTGAGAGTATTCTCTTGTTTTGGTTTCGCGTGGCTTTTTCAACGTGTTGCGGAAAGCCACGCGAAACCAGAACTGGTATCACCCTCAACTTAACAGACGCGAACCCGCTGTTCCAGCGGTTCCGATCCATCGGTTCCAGCGGGTAGTCCTCTGGGTCATGGAATTTGGTTTTATCGACAAGCCTGAAGCGCGAGCGGAGGACGGTTTTTACGAGCCTGAAGCGCGAGCGAAGGGTCTGTCTTTGTCCTTCGCTCGCGTTTCAGGCTCGTCGGAAAGAGCACCAGCAACACCTACAAAATCCAGAAGAGCCCCATTTCCCGCCGCACCCTTGTGATTTTTCTCGAAACATCCTCTCCAATCGGGCAGTATGTGTTGATAACGTGTTGGCGGCAAGTTCGGGGGAAAAGGACTTGCGCCCACGCCTCCATATTCGAAAGCATATTCTCAAACTAACGCCAAGACCGGTCTGTCCGGGCGTCCGCCATCCATTCCGGTCGCCAATGGGGGAATTTTTCTATGCGCGATATTCGCGGTTTCTGGGTCGCCACCTTGCTTGCGTTGGGGTTGGTTCCGACGACCAGGGCCGACGCAAACGACCCGATGCGACTGGTTCCATTCCGGGCAGACGTCGTCGCCAAGGTCGAAAATCCAAAACACGCCATTCAGTATTACTTCAAATTGGACGCCGTCCAGAAGGCCTTGAAGTTCGATGCGGCCAAGGAGTTTTTCGACTCAACGAACGTCCGCCGCTTCAACCAGCTGGTTGGCTACTTCGAGAAAGAACTCAAGGTCGACCGTTATGAATTGATCGACAAAATTGCTGGCAACGGGGTCCTGTTTACGGCGGAAATCAGTCGGCGATATCCCGTTCTGCTGATCCTCCAGGGCAAGGACGAGGCGATGACTCAGAAATTCTTCAAGCTCGCTCTCGACGTCATCGAGGAAGAACAAGAGCGAACAGATGCGAAAAAACGCATCAAGCGAACCACCTTCAAAGGCATCCCGGCGGCGAGGTTGGACAAGAACGCTTACGTCGCCGCGATGGGCTCGACCATAGTATTTGGTAACAAGCCAGAAGCGCTCAAAAAGGTGGCGCTGATTCACCTGGGCACGGAGAAGAGCACGGCCCAACAAAACAAGGCTCTGGCACGAGCCCGAAAGATGCTGCCGAAGTCTCCGCTCGTGTGGAGCTGGTTCAACTTGGCGAAGGTCCAGAACTACGGCCAGTTTCGCGAGGCCGTCAAAGGCGTCGAGGCGTTCACTCCGGCGAACTTCACGCTCTTCGGACCGGCATTTGAATTGCTCGGTCGAGCACCTTTTGTTTGCGCGGCGATCACGCAGGACGGCCCCAGGTATCATCTAACGGTTCGATTTCCGAGCGGCATGAAGGGCATGAACAAGAAGACAGCCGCGTTCTTTTCCGAGAACGGAAAAGACGTTCTGCCATTGCTCGAGCCACCGAACGTGATGGCCAGCATGAGCTACCATCTCGATCCGCACAAACTCTGGCAAAAGCGCGAAGAGGTGTTTGATCCAGATTCCCTCAAGGGCCTCAATCAGTTCCAAAAATACTCGGGCCGCTTCATGTTCGGGCTGAAGCTCGACAAGTTGCTCTCGTGGGCCGGGCCGCACCAACGCATCGTCGTCACGACGCGAACCAAGTCCGTCTACAAGACAAAGCCGACTCAAGTTTTTCCGGCGTTCGCCATCGTCCACGACATGCGAAACAAGAAGTTTGGGAAGTCGCTCGACAGCATCCTACGGACTGCCGGTTTACTCGCGACGACCCAACTCGGGCTCAAGATGGTCGAGAAAAAAGTCGACGGCGTCAAGATCGTCAGTTATCGCTTTCCGGAGAAGGGCAAGTTTCCCGGCAACGATCCTGCGAAAATTCGTTTCAACTTCAGCCCGAGCTACGCTTACGTCGGCGACCAGTTCATTGCAAGTTCTACATTCGAACTCGCGACCGACCTCGTGAAACTCTTGCAAAACGAGAAGTCGCAGGAACCGTTGCGGTCCTCGACGACTCTCCTGAAGTTCTACTCCACCGGGCTCGCCATCCCGTTACGCCAGGGCAAAGACGCCCTCGTGACGCAGGCCGTTCTTGGGCAAGCTCAACCCCCCAAACAAGCTCGGAAAGAAGTTGGGATGCTCATCGATCTGGTTAAGAATCTGGGGACCCTCAACTACAAGGCCACGTTCAACGAGAACGATACGACGTTCGACGTGGTGCTGGATTTGCGAGGTAGGGAACAGGAGACAGGAAAAAGGGAATAGAAAGGTAAAGCTGCTTTTCGCGGAGCGAAAGACGACACTCCAAAACAATCATCCGGAGACATCATAAATGCCTGACACGGACAACAACAGAAACGCTATCGATCCGACGTGGGCTTGGCGCGCCTACCGACCCACGCGGCAAAATCCTTGGGATCTGAAAAAGGCCGGACACCTCTTCCGACGAGCCGGCTTCGGTGCCTCCCTCGCGGAGTTGAAGCAAGCCGTCCAGGATGGTCCCGGACGTGCGATCACCAAGATCCTCCGAGGGGGCGAAGGTCAAGCCGCGTTCGAACAACAAGCGAGTTCGCTCACGGCCTCGATCAAGTCTACGAACAACGGCCAACTCATGACTGCGTGGTGGCTCTACAAGATGGCCTACACGCCACACCCGTTGCGAGAAAAGCTCACGCTCTTTTGGCACGACCATTTTGCCACGAGCAACTTGAAGGTGAACAACACCACCTACATGCTCGGGCAATACGACCTCATGCGTCAGCACGCCCAGGGGAATTTCCGGACGATGCTCCAGGGCATCACGCTCGACCCGGCGATGATGGTTTGGCTTGACACGACGGACAGCCGACGCGGTCAACCTAACGAAAACTATGCCCGCGAGTTGATGGAATTGTTCAGCCTCGGCATCTACAACCCACAACGACCCAACCAGGCCAATTACACCGAGCAAGACATCCGCGAGGCCGCGAGAGCGTTCACCGGGTATCGCATCGAGAATGGTCGAGGTGTGTTCCGCGAGAACTTGCACGACGCGACCGAGAAACGAGTGCTTGGTCAACGCGGTCGATTCCGGGGCGAAGACATCGTACGGGTTTGTCTGGCCCAACCAGCTTGTGGGTACTTCATTGTTGGCAAGCTCTTCCAATTCTTGATCAGCGAGACGGTCCAACCGACGCCGCAACTGATTGCACCGCTCGCGACGACGTTCCGTCGAAACTACGACATCGGCGAGGTCGTCGAAAAGATGCTGCGGTCGAACTTGTTCTTCTCGTCGCAGGTGTATCGAACGAAGATCAAATCACCGGTAGAATATGTGGTTGGCATTGTCCGTGGTTTGCAGGCGAGAGTCGGCACGACACAACTCGGCACCGACCTCGAAGGGCTCGGCCAGCGGTTGTTCTATCCGCCGTCGGTCGCAGGGTGGGACGAAGGGCGAGCGTGGCTCAACGGACAGACGCTGTTGTTCCGCCACAACCTCGCGTTGAAGATGACTTCGACCGAAGACAACGCCTACGGCAGTCGGTGCGACCCGGCCCGGTTAATCGCCGACCAAAACAATCTGAACACCGACGCGAGGGTCGCGGACTTCTTCCTGAACACGTTCCTCCAGGGCGACGTCCCCGCGGCCTCGCGAACTCGACTTCTCGGATACCTCGAGCAAGCCCGTCGTCAGAGCGTTCCACGATTTTGGACCGAGCAAGACGCCGCCGACCAACGCATCCGGTCGGTGTGCCACATGGTGTTGACGCAACCGGAGTTTCAGTTGAGTTAAAGTTCACACCCCTCACTCACAGTGTTGTCTTTCTTGGCCCTCTCCCACTTGCGGG
>CAYYUU010000091.1:0-12716 GCA_964474955.1 uncultured Alcaligenaceae bacterium
CCTCTTCGTGCTTGCCCAAGAAGTTCGTGAGCGCGAACGCCAAGTTGTTCTTGGCCGTGAGTGTGCGCGAATCCTTCACGCCGCAAACATCAGTGGATTTCTTGACCAGGTCTCGAAGAATGGTCTCGGCCTCGGGCAATTTCTTTTGTTGGGCAATCAAGCACTTGGCCAAGATGCCCATGGAATCGAGCGTATCGGAATGCTTCGGCGCCTTCTTCCGCTCGGCCAACACTTCACGGATCAACTCTTCGGCCTCTTCGTGCTTGCCCAAGAAGTTCGTGAGCGCGAACGCCAAGTTGTTCTTGGCGACAAGCGTGCGTGAGTGTTTCTCGCCGAGGCCCCTCTCGCGTTTTTGAACGACTTCCTCGTAAATGCGTACGGCCTTTCGCAAGTCTTTTTCCTGCTTCACAAGACAATCTGCAAGGATGCAGAGTGCGTCAAGAGTGTCCGGATGATCGGGTGGCAAAACCCGTTTACGAATTTTCAAGACCTTGGTGATCAACTCTTCGGCTTCTTGGGCCCGACTTGACTGGTTGGCCAGCACGAAGGCGAAGTTGTTCATGGCAACCAAAGTTCCTGGGTGTTCCCGGCCCAGAACGACCTCGCGTTTCTTGATTACTTCCCGATAAAGGAGTTCCGCTTCGGCAAGCCTTTCTTGAAGGATCAAGCAGTCCGCCAAGATGGACTTGGCATCGAGAATATAAGGGTGATCTTTTGGCAGGATCTTCTGACGAATCGCAAGGAGATTGCGAATCCACTTTTCCGCCTTTTTTTGCTGTCCCATTTCGTTGAACATGAAAGCCAAATTGTTCATGGCAGACAACGTGCTGGAGTGTTTTTCCCCTCGCTCTTTGGTGTGAATCTTGAGGTTCTCCTTGAGGAGTTGCAGCGCCTCCTGTTTTTGATGCTTGTTCGCTGCTCCGCGGGTAGCAAGGATCGCGATTGCAAGCTGGGTCCGCACGAAACAAGTCAGACGGTTCTTCGCTCCAAGCTTGTTCATACATTCCGAGAGCAACCCACGTAGGAGCATTTCGGATTTTGTATATCGTGCATGAAAGTAGTGGACCTCAGCCACCAACATCCGGGCAGCGAGGTGAGAAGGGTATCCCACCGACAGAGGTCTGTTCGGCAGACTGAGGATTTCTTGACTGATGTCGGACCCCTCCTTGAGGCGATTCAGATGAATCAAGACGTCTCCCAATTCCAACTTGGACTCCAACGTCTCTGGGTGTTTTTCTCCAAGTTTATCTTCGAACAGGCGGACCGATCGACGCAAATGCACGACCGCTTTCTTGTAAGCCCCTAACCCAGAGTAGGCCACACCGATCGTGCGATGGAGAGTGGCTTCGATCTCGGGTTGCTCTCGCAGGGTCTGGTTTTCCTTAAGGTTGGCCGCGGCCTGATCCAAGATCTGCAAAATGGTGATATTCTTCTGAAAGTTCTTCGTCTCCCCTATATCGGCTCTCCCTAAAATCTCTTTCGTCAAAAAGTCGAGAGCCGCGACGGCCTTGGCCTCGGCTGTGCGGGCTTTCACGGTTTTCTTCTTGGCAAGGCTCTCGGCTTTTCTGGCTTTTTCGGCTTCCTGTTCGGCTTTCCTTTTCTGGTCCAGGGTGCTTTGGTTGGCGATTTCCAGCTGTTCGTTTGCCGCTCCCAAGAGCCAAGTGGTGATTCCCAGGCCGATGGTTCCAACGACCAACGCCACCACGGCTCCTGTCACCAACACCTTGTTCTTACGCATCCATCGTCCCACTTTGCGAGCCAGCGGTTCTCGCCACGCACTGACCTTTTCGTCGGCCAACCAGTGCTCGACGTCCTTGGCCAGATCGAGGGCGTTGGCGTACCGGTCTTCGGGCTTCGTGGTCATGGCTTTGAGACAGATGGCTTCCAAAGCGGCTGGCGTTTTAGGACTGATTTGTCGAGGCTTCGGGTAATCACCTTGTTGAACTTTTCGAAGGACCGACGCAAGTGGGCCTTTCTCGAACGGAGGTTTGCCCGTCAACACTGCGTACAACGTCGCTCCCAACGAATACACGTCGCTCGCTGGCCCAAGCAAGTCCAATCGTCCCTCGGCTTGCTCGGGACTCATGAAGGCTGGCGTCCCGACCGCCGTGCCCATCCGAGTCTCCACCACACTGCTCCCCGAACTCGGACGTAAGGTCATTTCTTCACCATCAAGCAGTATGTCGGGCTTCTCAACGGTCTTGGCCAATCCCCAGTCGACGACCAACGTTTCCCCGTACTTTCCGAGCATGATGTTGCCAGGCTTGAGGTCGCGATGAAGGATGCCTCGGGAGTGGGCGTACGCGATGGCATTGCAAACGTCCACGAAACGACCAAGTAACTCACGAAACGCCAGAGTCCTTTCGGTCGTGTCCCGGTTCGGGCCTTCGGCTTGGTGGAACCGATCGATGGCGGCCTTGAGGTTGTCGCCCCGGATGAAACGCATGGCGTAAAACGGCCGTCCGTCGTCGTATTGTCCCAGACCATAAACGGGCACAATGCCCGGATGCTCGAGTCCGCCTGTGACTTCCGCTTCCAAAAGAAATCGTCCGCGACTGTGATCGTCGGCGGCGTGATCTTGACGGATTTCCTTCAGCGCCACCTCCCGATTCAATTCGGTATCTTCGGCCACGAAGACCTCACCGAGGCCGCCTCTCGCGTGAGGCCGCAGAACTCGATACCGCACGCCATCGGGGGGGCTCGGGCGATGTCCTACGGTAGATCTTTCCGACTTGCTGAGGTCGGAAATCTGATCGACCGTCGCCTGAACGTCCTCGTCGGAGATGGCCCGGAGTTGGTCTTTCAGGGACGAACCAATCGACGACACCGACGCGAGGCTTTGTTGGGCATCGTCGTCGTGAGCCTGGAGATGTTCCTCGACCAAAGCCTGGAGCAGTTGGAGGCGAGCCAGAGAAAGATGGCCTTGGTTGGCCAGGATGTCGCCGAGTAACTTGGTTTTGTCCAGAACCCAGGCGTTCATCGCTTCGATCAACGCATCGCGGGTGATAAAATCCATCTGTAACGCGAGGATGCCGAATAATAAATTCCGGTCCGCAGCGGAGCCGGAAGGTTGGTGGGTTGACATGAAACGAACCCTTTGCCTTCGAGTGACTTTGGAAGTGGAGCGAAAAGTCTGTGGGAGATACTAATGTTGTACCAAACAATTCGATAGAAATGGGGAATCCATGCCGTTTTCTTTTTTGTCATCTCAACGACACTCGCGAAGCTCAAGGTGAGGGATGCAGCCACACAACTGAGGGGCAAATATGGTGATGCGGAAAACTCCTCGCGTGAGAGCCAACAGTCCGATAATCTTGAACGAGATGTCCAGACCCTGATAAATCTGTGGCCCTACAATGTAGGAGCGACCACAAATGAAGGACCTCCTCAGACTGCGTGACATCTGTATTTGGGTGGCCTTGTGGATAGGCGTGCCGATTCGAGCACAAACCACTCAAGCTACTCTCAGTGGGCATACCGATTTGAATTGGGATTTGGCCTTCAGTCCTGACGACAAGACACTCGCGTCGCTCGCGATTCAGCCTTGTAACAAAACCAACCGCCAATTCAAATGAGTTCAACCACGACGGCTGCTTTGCAAGGAGAAAGTAAGGTGACGAATTTCCACAGAATCATGCACGTAGCCCTTTGTCTTGCTCTGTGGGCACCTGCTCTTGCCGACGGACAAACTCTGAAAGCAACCTTCAGACACACAAGACCCGTCAACTCCATTCGTTTTAGTCCCGACGGAAAGCTCCTCGCGTCGGCGGGCGACGAACGAACGATCACGCTTTGGGACGTCAAGACGCGCAAGCCCAAAGGCATACTTCACGGACACAAAGAGCTGATCTGGTCCGTGTGCTTCAGTCCCGATGGCAAGACCCTTGCGTCGGCGGGCGCGGACAAAACCATCAAGCTCTGGGAGGTCGCAACACACAAAGAACGGATGATCCTCAAAGGACATCAAGGGATAATCTTTGCCGTGGGTTTCAGCCCGAACGGAAGGACCCTCGCTTCGGCCAGTGACGACAAAACGATTAGGCTCTGGGACGTTCAGACCGGACAAGAAAAAGCAACTCTCCGGGGCCACAAAGATTACGTATGTTCTTTGAGCTTTTGCCCGGACGGTACCACGCTTGCGTCGGGAAGCGTCGACAAGACGATCAAACTCTGGGACCTCAAGAAATTGAAAGAAAAGACCACCCTCAAGGGCCACCGAAGCACGGTCTTTTGTGTGCGTTTTCGTCCCGACGGAAAGACTCTCGCTTCGGCCAGTCGTGACGAAACCGTCAAGATTTGGGACGCCAAGACCGGGAGACTGAACCTCACTTTCAAGGCCCACGAAGGCTACGCTTTGCGGGTGGCCTTCCGTCCCGATGGAAAGCTGCTGGCTTCGTGTGGAGGATTTTTGGACAGGACGGTCAAACTGTGGGACACCAAGACAGGGCTCAGGAAAGCCACACTCCGAGGCCACAACAATGGAATGTACGGGCTCCATTTCAGCCCCGACGGAAAGACCCTTGCATCGTCGGGGAATGACTCCACGATCAAGCTCTGGGACGTTTCGAACGTGAAGTAACATCGAACATTCGTGCTGACTTCACTTGCGTTTCAACCTCGCCCAATATCCTCCATCCGATGGTCGTCCCGGTTGATACGCCTCCTCAGCTTCAAGTGACAAATACGGCATCGCCCGCAAAACGACCCGCACGACATTCTCGTTCTCTTCGGGTTCGATGCTGCACGTCGAGTAGACAATCGTCCCACCCGTTCGCACTCGCTCGGCGGCCTGAATGAGCAACTTCGTCTGTAGCGGAATGAGCTTTTGGAGTTCCTTCTCTGTAAGCCGCCACCGGGCTTCCGGACGACGACCCAGCACTCCCGTGTTACTACAAGGCACATCCACAAGGGCAAAGTCAAATGGCCCTACGGGCGGGTCTTCGTATTTTTTGACATTGAGAAATTGCGTTTGCACGTTCTTCAGCCGCAGACGAAAACACAGTTCGCGAACCGTCTTGAGACGTTTCTTGTCGATGTCGCATGCGACGATCTCGCCTTCGCCGTTCATCAGTTCGGCCATGTGTGAAGTCTTGCCACCGGGCGCCGCACAGAGGTCGAGCACTCGGCTTCCGGGAGTCGGAGCGACGGCCGCAGCCACTCGCATCGACGATTCATCTTGAACCGCGAACAACCCATCTCCGTATCCCGGCAGCGACTGAATCGGAGCAGCCTCCAAAAGTCTAATCGCGTGTTCGTATTCGCTCGGCGCGGCATCGATCCCCTCGTTCTCGAGCTTTTCGAGATACTCCTCTCGATTGGTCAACAACCGATTGCAACGTAAGTAGACCGGTGGCGGTTGGCTGAACCAAAATCCGAGACGAACACACTCGTCCCATCCAAATCGTTCGTGCCAACGCTGGGCCAACCAAAACGGCCAACTGAACGCTGACGAGATGTATTCGACGGGATACTCTTCGGGATGAGGAAAGATTTGTTGCGAGACCCGACGATATTCTCCGGCATCGAGAGGAAGCGAGTCGGCAGACGGCCTGTCGGTCATGTCTTCCGTGATCAGCGACTCGATTTTCCGAAGCACTCCATTGAGAAAGCCCTTGCCGCGGGACTTGCCGACGAGTTCCGCGAGATTCACCGTCTCGAAAATCGCGGCGTGCGGCGGCATGTTCGAGAGAAAAGCAAGTTGGAACGCCCCGAGACGCAAGGCTTCCCACAACCACGTCTCGACCTGATCCTTGCGACGCGAAACACATGGCTTGATGAGTCGGTCGAGCGCGGTCCGTCGCCGCAACACGCCATACGTCAGCTGCGTGGCGAGCCGACGGTCGGCGGGAATCATCTTCGTTCGCGAGAGGTGCTTGTCTAGGATTTCCTGGATGAACGCGTCACCCTGTTGGCAATCGAGCAACGCCTGGAGAGCGAGACTCCGAGAATTAAACGTGCGGACGATTGGTCGAGGTGGCTTCTTCATGGTTGTTCCGGTCCGAAGAAGTCGCTCGCCTGGAGCTTGTGACCTCGCAAGAATTCCGTCGCCGTCATTCGGCGTTTGCCAGCCGGTTGGACTTCGAAAATTTCCAACACAGTCCCTTCGCCAGCCGCGACGAACAAACGATCATCCGAGTCTGCTGTAATCACAACGTGTCCGGGGTTGCCATCGGCTTTCATGTCTTCGACCCACTTGGCTCTCGGGACGATCAACCGCAGAGGTTTGCGGCCCTCTTCGTGAAGATGCGTGTACGGCGTTGGCCAGGGTTGCATCGCCCGAATTTGGTTCACGACGTCGCGGGCATGCCGAGACCAGTCGATCAAACCCATCGCCTTTTTGAGCTTTGGAGCTTTCGTCATTTGCGACCGATCTTGTTTCTCGCCCTGTGTCGTTCCATTCGCGATTTGCTCGATAACTTTTACGGCCAATTCTCCACCGACCGGAGCAAGGCGGACTTCCAACTCGCCGGCGGTCTCTTCGGGATCAATATCCACGACACCCTTCGCGAGCATCGCCCCGGCATCGAGATAGACCGACATCCGAATGATCGTCACACCCGTCTGGGCGTCGCCATGATAAATGGCCCATGCGACCGGAGCCGCTCCCCGGTACTTTGGCAAGAGCGACGCGTGGACGTTGATTCCTCCGTAAGGAGCCGTCTTCAAGACGTCGTCGGAGAGAATCTGTCCGTAGGCCGCGACCACGAGCAAATCCGGTTTCCACTCTTGGAGTTGCTCAACCCCTTCGGGCGTGTTGATGCTCTCGGGTTGATAGACCGGGATGCCGTGTTGTTCGGCGATGGGCTTCATCCCCACGCCGGTTTGGCGAGTCGATCCACGCTCCTTACCGACAGCGCGGTCGGGCTGCGTGACCAATCCCACGACCTGAAGTTTGGCGTCGATCAACGCCTGAAAAGTTGGCTCGGCAAACGTGCCGGTGCCCATCATTACGAGACGCATGTCAGAAGCGGCTGTCATAATCCCTCTTTTTCAAACGGACAGAGAACAACGAATTTCGTGTAGGTTTGTTTTGCCGTAAGTACACGTGGGCCGCGTGTACTTACGACCCAGAACGCAAGGAATGTCCCAACTTTCCCTCAAGAGCCATCCCCTCGAATCCGAATACAACTGTGTTCCGAATTGCGCCAGCCAGTTAAACAAAATCAATTGTAAGGACGATTATTCCGGACACCAAAGATCGAGAAATTGAATTTTGAGCTACCCCTGGGCGCGTTCGCTGCTATATTTTATTCTGCACAGATTGTCTTTTGGGAAAATTGTTGCACAAACACAGAAAGGTTAAATTAGAGGAAATCCCATGACGCTACGTATGCGTGTCCATGACAAAGAGCCGATTCAAGTGGCTCTGCGCCGATTCAAGAAGCTCGTTGAGCGAAGTGGCGTACAGAAAGAATTGCGATCGAAACAACATTACGAAAAGCCCAGCGAAACCCGCCGCCGAGACAAAATCCGCCGAGAACGCGCCGCGAGAAAGGCCCGCAATTCCTAAAATCAACCCATCTTGCCGGGATTTTCACGTCCCCCGGATTCGCATTCGTTAGCCTTTGAAAAAACTATGTGTGGCTCGACGAACCCAAATAGGTTTCGTCTTGAGTTCGTCGAGACTTCTCACACAACGATTTCCCAAATTTACCAACCCGCCGCTTCGATTTCGCGGATCAGCCGATCGATGGCTTTTCGCAATGTCGGATCGGCTTTCGCTCGTTGTTCGAGCAAGTACGGTTTCGCCGCGAGTCCCATGAACTTCAATTCGGTCGTGGCCATGTATCGCACGATCGGATCCGGATCAAGGAGTTTCGTGGCCTGACAGCGAGGACGCGGACCGGCCATGATTTTGGCCTTCGATTCGATTTTCGCCACCGTCCCTTTCTTGCCGAAAGACACCTCGACCACAACATTGCCCTTACCCCCTTGGGCAACCAGCGAACTCATCCGGACGGCAAAAATTCGCCCCGAGGCTTCCCCGAGCTTCCGTTCGTTTCGGATCTCGAACTTGTAAAACCCATCCTGAATGAGGGCATGGTTGAGCGTCAACACTGAACGGGCGAGGGCGACTGCAGATTTGGAAGTCACTTTTCCCTTGGCACCTGGATAGTTCGCCTTCACGAATTTCTGTAACCCTTCTTTCGTGTTGAGGACCTTAGGCTTTCCGGACGGCATCACGACATACACGTTCGACGAGCGCAAGCCCTTTGGCGGTTGAACGGCGACCGGATATTGGCGATACCTCACCGAGAAGAAGTGGTGTTTGGGGAACGCCGTTTTCAAGGATTTTTCATTGAGCCATTCGACTTGCGCCTTCGGCCCGTCCTTTTTCTTCAAGGCGCCCACGACGGCCAACTTTGCCCTCGCGGCAGCGGCGGGCATCTTCTTGGGTTCTTGCGAGAACGCTCCTTGTCCTCCAAAGACCAACAACATTCCGACGCACAACAGTACAGACATTTTTGCTTGAGACATGTTCGGCCTCCCGATTTTAATATTGGGCGACTTTTTCGTTCGTCTCGCGTTTTTGCTCGACTTCCGCGATGGCTCTTTCGATTCGACGGTCGGGAATGATCCACATCAACGCGACCACGCCATACAACGCCACGGCAACGGCCTGGTGAATGAACACACAACCAATCGCCACCGCGTAAATCGCCAGCGACAAGTTTCCCTTCCAATCGGAACCAATGGCCCGACGTAAGATAGAGGTGCATCCCTCGCCCCGAATGATGGCCCGCTGCAACAGCCAGTACCCCGCTCCCGCGAAAAGTAGCACGACGCCATAAACGGCCGTCGGGACAGGAGCAAAGTCGTTGGCCCCCATCCAACTCGTCGCGAACGGAACGACCGAGAGCCAAAACAGCAAGTGCATGTTCGCCCAGAGAATCCTGCCGTCGATTCTCCGCATCGTGTGCAACATGTGGTGATGGTTGTTCCAGTAGATGGCCAGATACACGAAGCTCATAACGTAGCTCAGGAACACCGGCCAAAGTGGAGCCAACGCCTCAAGGTTCGGTTTCGCCGGCCCCTTCAACTCGAAAGCCATGAGCGTGATGATGATGGCCAGCACCCCATCACTAAAGGCTTCCAGGCGTCCTTTCGTCATCGGAAACTCCGCCCGAGCCTACTTGGCTTCCATCGCCTTCTTTAAAGTCGTACCCAGATCAGCCGGGCTTTCGGCGACCAGGATGTTCGCTTCCTTGAGGGCCTTGATCTTGTCAGCAGCCGTTCCCGCTCCACCGCTGATGATCGCGCCGGCGTGGCCCATTCGTTTTCCGGGAGGAGCCGTCTGTCCGGCGATGAACGCGGCGACCGGTTTGGTAACATGTTCCTTGATGAATGCCGCGGCTTGTTCTTCGGCTGTCCCACCGATCTCGCCCATCATCAAAATGGCTTCGGTGGCGGGATCTTCCTGGAACAACTTGAGGACATCGACGAACGTCGTGCCCGGCACCGGGTCACCACCAATCCCAACGCAAGTCGACTGACCAAGCCCAAGATTACTCAACTGCCAAACCGCTTCATAAGTGAGCGTCCCACTTCGGCTGACGACACCGACCGGACCGGACTTGTGAATATAGCCGGGCATGATCCCGATTTTGCACTGACCGGGGGTGATCACACCCGGACAGTTCGGACCGACGAGCCGGCAGTTGTTCCGACGGACGACGTCCATCGCCCGCGCCATGTCGAGAACCGGAACTCCCTCGGTGATGGCGATGATGACCTGGATGCCCGCGTCGGCAGCTTCCATGATGGCGTCGGCAGCTCCCGCAGGCGGCACAAACACCATACTGGCGTTCGCGCCGGTTTTCTTGACGGCTTCGGCGACAGTATTGAACAGCGGAAAGCCTTCCTTCTCCTGTCCACCTTTGCCGGGAGTCACGCCACCAACCATTTGAGTTCCGTACTCGCGGCACTTGGTGGCGTGGAACGTTCCGGCTCGGCCCATCCCCTGACAAATGACCTTCGTATTTTTATCGACAAGAATGCTCACGAGTTGATGCTCCTACAGCGGTGATTGAAATTACTGTCCGTTGTTCGATGCCGGTGAAGCTGGTGCAAAGGGCTCCACCTGCACAACATGAACAAGAGAGACAAAAGCTGAGTCAATGATTTCCGGCCCTGGTGCTTCGTTCGCGGGAATCCCTCTCAGCAAATAAGAAGGCCCAATCATAAGTTGTTCCGGATGACGCACGACGTGGACGATTCCGTTACTCAAATGAATTCGAAATGGTTGGAACGGCCGTTCCTGCAACAGCCGGAGAATGGTTTCTCGCATCCCAATCTACTCCTCATCTTTCGAACGGCGAATAAGTTCCAAAAGGTAAACTGTCCGGTCGTTTTGGGACTGGTACAAGTGGCTTCGGTGTCCGGCCAAAGTGAGGTATCCGCCGAGGACAAACAACGCGATGCCCAACCCCGCGAACAGTCAATCTCGAAGCCCGTTCCCTATCGCGAGAAGCCCACACCCGACCGCAACCAGCCCTAACAAGATTTCGAGCTTGGCCCACGTCTTGTTGAGAGGCTTCCACCCCAGGTCCTGGTAGAGTTGTTGCTTGGCGTCCTTCAGCTCAATCATGGTTAGGTTGCTGCTCCATCGTTTCCGTTGCTCTCTCCTGGCAATCGGAAGAACTCGGCGACACGAAACTTGCAACCCGGCAAAACATCGTCGGCAGAAACTTCCCCATCTTCTTCAATGGGGGTTGGTTCTTGTCCTGGGCGGTGCACCGTTACCAACCGAATCTCTGGATCGACCAACCAAACGAGCGGAACGCCTCGCTCGAAATATTGGTGAATGCGTTTGAGCGTGTTTCCCACGCGATCCGTTGGAGAGATTACTTCGACGATAAGCTTGGGAACTCGCGTGCTGAATTTCGGACTCGCATCATCAATCGAGAGGGTTTCGTCAAAGACCATGACGTCGGGACCGCGAACAGTATCCGGATTACGTCCGACGAGCAACCCTGTGTCGTTCGTACACGCGAAACCTTTCCCTCGCTGGAAGAGATATTGCCCCAACAAGTACGCAATCAGACAACATACGATCCCATGCAATTCTCCTGGCGGCGGCACTTCAACAATCACTCCCCGATCAAGTTCGTATCGAGTTCCAGGTTTGCCGGATTGCGCCCACCACTCCCAAAACTCCTCGGCGGTGTAGCGTTTGGTCTCGACAGTTGCCATCGTGGCTCATCCTCCCGTTTACGCTCCCTTCGCTGCCGCCACGACCTTCTGGGCTGCGTCGGTTAAATCTTTCGCGGTCGTGATTTTCTTGCCGCTTTCTTCGAGCATCTTCCGACCAATTTCGACGTTGGTCCCTTCCAACCGGACGACCAACGGAACGTGGAATCCAACTTCGTCGAATGCCGCAAGAATCGCTTCGGCAATCGTGTCGCATTTCATGATGCCGCCGAAGATGTTCACGAGCACGGCCTTGACACGGTCATCACTCAAGATAAATCGAAACGCTTCGGTCACCGCTTCTTTCTTCGCTCCGCCGCCCACGTCGAGGAAGTTCGCCGGTTCGCCGCCGTGATACTTGATGATGTCCATCGTGCTCATCGCGAGCCCGGCACCGTTCACAAGACACGCGATGTTGCCCGTCAAGTTGATGTAGCTCAGCCCCGCAGCACTCGCTCGTAGTTCGGCGGGGTCTTCTTCGGCCTCGTCCTGCAATTCTTGAATGTCTTTGTGGCGGAACAATGCGTTGTCGTCGAAATTGAATTTCGCGTCGAGGACGAGGACCTCGCCTTGGTCGGTGAGGACAAGCGGGTTGATCTCAGCGAGGCTCAAATCTTTCTCAAGAAAGACCTTGGACAACGCCAACATGATGTCGACGGCTTGGTTCACTTGCTCGCCGGTGAACCCAAGCCCAAAAGCCAAGTTGCGAGCTTGATAGCCTTGCATTCCCAGGGTAGGGTCCACGACTTCTTTCAAAATGGCATCGGGATTCGTCTTCGCGACCTCTTCGATCTCGACGCCGCCTTCGCGAGAAGCCATCATGACCGGCTTGCCGATGGCTCGGTCTAGCACCATCCCGAGATAGAATTCTTCGTCGTGGTTGGCGTCTCGCTTCTTGATGTCGACGGCCTTCTGAACCAAGACCTTCGAGACCTTCTGGCCTTCGGGCAACGTTTGGATCGTCTTGAGCGGATGCTTGAAATAAATCGGCACGAGTGCTTCGACTTGTTCCTTGCTAGGGCAGAACTTGACACCGCCGACTTTCTTGTCGCCCAACTTCACAGGCTCACCGTTGTCCTGCAGAAATTCTCCCTTCCCGCGACCACCGGCGTGAATCTGCGCCTTGAGGACGACCGGAAGCCCTATCTGGTCGACTGCTTTCAAGGTTTCTTCGGGAGTGGAGACGACAATGTGTTTCGGGATTTTTGCCCCTGCGGCTTCCAACAACTCTTTCGCTTGATATTCATGGACGTTCATTCGGTTTGATCCTTCCAATGTGTCGTTGATTTATCGCTGTTATATGAGACGGGGGCAGCGGTAGCCAACCAGAATGGTTGTGTTCTCGGAAAGGAGAGTAGTGTCGAGATGTGGTAGAAAGCTGAGGAGAGATCTGAACGGATGCAGAGTCGCATTTGGACAGTTGTTTTTCGCTCCGCGAAAAGATCCTGAAAGACAAAACCTTTTCGCCGAGCGAAAAACAACTTTACGACAGATTCAACAACGTCGGCACATCCACGGCCAGGATC
>CAYYUU010000092.1:0-12670 GCA_964474955.1 uncultured Alcaligenaceae bacterium
CATTCCGAACACACATGGCGGGATCGCCAGGTACAAGGCGGCTTCGGACCAGATGAATGGCCCCAAAGCTCCGGTCACCGCGGCCAGACAACCAAGTTTGTAAGGCCAACCTGTCTGGGGAAGGTCGAAAATCTCGGTCACGACCAGACCCGAAATCAACATCAACATGGTGATCGTCGACAGAGCCATTCCCAAGACCCCCAGACCAAAAATGATGTTGGCGAAAAATGGCCCTGTTGCGGGACTCAAGGCTTTGGCTAGGTCCAACGATTTCCGCTGTTGTAAGGCGTAAACGACTTCCCGCTCGGCGTCCGTTAACGGCGCCGACGATTCATCCAACGACTCCGTTTTGTTGGCGTAAGCCAGTTTCGCAGCTTGTGCCTTTTCTTGTGCCTTCTCGAACGCTTTCTCGGACTTCGCAATGTCGTCCGGATCCGTCAATTTCAACTTCGGGACCGTAACCGAAGTTTCTCCGTCCGTCGTGACGATACGTGGATGGAACTGAGTCGCCGACGCAATGATCACACAACTCGTGGCGAGCGTAAAAGGAATGAGCATGCCGGTCGCCAAATCGAAACGCAACAGTCCACGAAACTCTTTCGTCCAACCTCGTCGCAACAGCGAATACGGCATCAAGAACGTCATGTTGATGCCGACCGCCGTCGCCGCCGCCGAAATCATGACGTCGCGTTGGTCGCTCACGATTCGGTCTTTCCAAAAGCTTTGATACTCGGCGGGGACATTCTCGAGCAACTTCGCGAAGCCCGGAGCGGGGTTTGAGAGCAACGAAAGGTCAGGAATAAATCCCGCAAACACTGCCCCCCAATCGAGTCCGTCCTCCAAACTCCCGAGCCGCAGAACCACTCCAATGAAGCACAAAACGATGGCTGCCACCATGAGTTTCAATAACGCCTCGTACAACCAAATTCCCCAACTACCGCTGTCGTAGCTCCACGTCACCACAATCGTCACGATGAGAATCGGAATGACGATCGCAAGCTTGACCATCATCGGGTCGTAGCTCCCCTCGCCCGACGTCGGGATGCCGAGAAGGTTGTCTCGCAACACCGATGTCGCCAACGCAAACTGCGGCAGACACCACACCATGTTCGCGGCCAACGACGCCAAAGCCCAGCCCCATCCGAGGACCGGATTGACGTGGTTGTTGATCGCTCGGAAGGGTCGCTCGCCCGTCGAGAGGGCCACGTACCCGATGGCGCTGAGCATCACGATTCCCAGAATCATGGCGATGGGTTGGACCCACAACATCGTGAAACCCGCCAACACGCCGATCAACAAGCTACTTGCGAGAGATCCACCACCCAGAGTGATCGCACTTTGGAGCCATCCCGGCCCGGACAGCCGAAAGTAAGCACCGAGTGTTGCGAGCGTGCCCTTTTCGTGGGCTTCCGCGAGAATTTGTCGATCCGCTTCTACTTTCATGAGTCCGTATCCTGGTTGTTCTGTGAATCCTTGGGGAGACGCGAGCCTTCTCGGTGGCCCGAGAAATTCTACTGTAATCAGGAAAGGAGCGAAGAGAAAGGGATTGGCCGAGCAATTCTTGAGTTGGTGGATGGAATAAGAAATATTCGTCCCAGTCGGAAGATGAAATTTATCTGCGTCGGATTTCGTTTTCTGTTGTAGGGCGGAACGAGCGGTGGTCAAAAAAGACAATGGTGGGCCTCCGTCACTTCGCTCCTTGCCAGACTTTCCGTGAGAAATCCAAGACCTTGCTCTTTTGGTTCTCTTTTCCCTTTTTCCTGTTTCCTACTTTTCTCGGCACATCGTCGCACAGCGCAGTATGCTCCCAGTAGAGGAGGATCTGCGTAGAATGTACCTTTCGTTTTTCGCCGCAACGGCACAATCTCCGACCCGCCAGTTCGCGTTTCGTGGGCTGGTCGGCTTCCACTTGATTTTGCTCACGTTGACGATCGCGATTCTGGAATCGCGGCCGTCCCTTTCGATTTCGCTTCTCGGCTTGGTCATGTTGATCGCCGGGATTGTCGAAGGTGGTCTCGTGATCGGCTGGCGACTGACCCAACTGCCCAAGACAAGGGCGTTGGAGTTTTTGTTGGCGAGCCCGCTTCGTCCGAGCGGCATATTCTTTACCGAATTGACTATGGGAGTCGTGCGGTTATTGTTCGTGACGATCTCGGCCTTTCCGTTGTTGCTGTTCCTTTGGGCCGACAAAAAAATCGTCGTGGCAGACATGCTCCCGATGTTGACACTCCCATTTCTTTGGGGCTGTCTGACGGGTTTGATGCTGACGAGTTGGGCGTACGAGCCCGCTTGGCTCCGGAAGTGGAAAGAACGGTCCGTGCTGCTCCTCGTCTTGGTTTACTTGGTGGTCGGCGTGTTGGCGGGCGAGAATCTGAAGCACTGGATCGACGGCACGCCGACCGTCGTGCGAAATGCGATCCTCGAAGGGTTCTTCCAATTTAATTCGCAGCATCCCTTCGCAGTCATGCACCGCTGGCTCGACCGAAGTGATCCCTTTGTTTGGGAAGGTTTTTACGTCACCCAGACGGTTGCGTTGGTCGGCGTGATTTTCTTCGTCGTTCAATGCGCCTTTCGGTTCAAGGCGCATTACCAGGATCGGCACTTCAGCCCCATCCTCGACCCGAAAGACAAGAAGCGACCGAAGGTCTCAGACCGCCCGCTCTCGTGGTGGGCCTTGAAACGAGTCTCGGAGTTTTCCGGCAAAATCAATCTTTGGCTCGCCGGTGGGTTCGCAATCCTCTATGCCCTGCACACCATCGCGGGCGATCAATGGCCGAGTTGGATGGGTCGACAAGTGTTCCTGATCTTCGACAACTCCTTTGGTGTCGCTGGCGTCGCGACCGGATTGATTGTCCTCTCGGCAGTCCCGGCGGCATATCAGTACGGACTCTGGGACAGCAACACGCAAGATCGTTGTCGGCGGTTGGAGTTATTGCTGATGACGGAACTCGACGCCCAAGACTATTGGGGAGCGGCGGTGAGTGCGGCGTGGAAACGTGGGTCGGGGTATTTCTTCATCGCCCTGTTCCTTTTGGCCTCGGGAGCGATTGGTGGGAAGCTGGCTCCGGTGAATGTGGTGGGAGGCGTTGCGGCAAGCGTGGTCTTTTGGTTCTTGTACTTCACGTTAGGTTTTCGGGCGTTCTCCACCGGCATGCAAGCCAACAACCTTGGACTGATGTTGTCGGTAATCGTTCCGCTCGCAGCCGTGGGACTTTTCCAGGGAGGTCATCCGGCTCTCGGGGCGTTGACTCCACCAGGCAGCGTGTACGCAATGACGCAAGGAGTGGAGATACCGAGCGCGGGGTTGTCCATCTCCGTGGCATCCGTCTTTGTTTGTTTCCTCCAACGAAAGACACTCGCCAACTGTCTCCAGGACCTTCGTGACTGGTACAGCAAATTTCATGGCCAAAAAGTCATGGATTAAATAAGCGGTGTTCAAGTGCTGGTCATGAGATCAGTTGCCGCACCCACATTGCTGAAACCGACTCTGAGTTTGGGGAAGATATGCGGGGGGATACCTGGCCACATGCGTGTTCGGAGCCGGAGACGACCGGCTCGTCTGGGGACAGCAAATTGGTACGCAGCAGCAAGCACCTTGCGCAGGGGCCGGAGGAGGTGGTCCGACAGGCACCGGTTGAGCAGCCTGGACGTATTGAGGTTGAACATACTGCACCTGGGGTGATGCGTTGCACCGATTCCCGCACCATCGGTCGCACATCCGACAACAACCGGCGCTCCCCAGCAGAACGATTCCCAGTGCGAACATCACGATTCGCGTGATGGACATAGCTCGTGCCTCCAGCCAAACTCCAGTGCAGCGCCCTTCGGTCAGCTCAGGTCGGATAAGTCCGACATCGATACCTCTGTGTGGGCTGCGGCGGGTCAATCAACCACCTCGGCTGATTGTGAGGCAAGGCGATACTGTTTTCGTTGCGTACTGTCAACGGCAAAAACTTGAGTCTTTTTTCGGAAAAATGTTCGAAGCCAGGGATCTCATTTTTCCTAGTTTTCCTGTTCGGCTTGCTCGCCATTCGTCCCGCCATTTTCTTGAGCTTTTCGCTTGCGGAGATATTCCTCGATTTCTTCGTCGGACATATCGTCGATGTGGCGTCCAGATTTTTCGGGATCTCCATTTTTCTTGATTGCCTCGGGAGCCACCGACTCGATAATTTTGGCAAGTTTGTCCGGACTCAAGACATTTAAGAGGTCAGCAACGTCTTGCTCCGTCGCAGAAGGGTCGGCGTCGAGCCCAGTCTTCTCCAAGTAGTACCGGAAGAACTCTTGGCGTTCCTCTGGCGGAAGGAGTTCTCTCATCTTCTTCTGTTCACCAAGCGAGGCGCAGTAGTAAATCTCGGCACGTTTTTCATTGTCCTTGGTTTCGACAAACTTTCTCCGCACATGGGCCAAGAAATCGTCCATCGTGAATACCATGCTGATACCCTCCTGCCGGTACCGATCAAACAACTCGTGGATGAACTGGCTTGTCTCATTCGAGCGAAGTTCATACCCTTGTTGAGCAAACTGAACTTGGGCTTGTTGGGCGTTGAACAAGTGCAACGGCGCGTTGTGTTCCTCCAACGCCAGTTGTCGGATGACAACGAGCCGAATGATCCCACCTAACCATTCATACACCCCAGGGTGGACCTCTTGCAAGTTGATCTGTTCCGAGAGCTGTTGGGGGAAACGGGCACTAACGCCGTAGATGCGAACAGGTCCTCGGGCAACAACTCGTCGGGCTTGGGGGACACGAGTTTTCGGTACGTCACGTAATGGCTGATTAACTCGAACATGGCCCAAAGGTTGAACGTTTCCTGGTAGGACTTGAAGGTGATCAAATTGTGCGACGAAAACGTTTCGAATCCGTCGGGAAGACGACGCTGCAATTCGCCAGCTCGCTTGCGGACGACGACCACATCAAGAAGCTGTTGTTGGATCGAGAGGTCTTTCTCAAGAATCACGTCGTAGGGTGTGTTGATGAAGTAATCGACCAACAATAACCCGAATAACCGATGCCAGTCCATTGGCTTGTCTACTGTGAGACCATTGGCCCGTTTTCTTGGAGCAACGATTCGACGAAATCGTGGTCACTCCATCACAACTCTTCAGCCGGTCGCTGGCAATCGCCCCTTGTCTTCGCGCATCAGCCATTGTTGGGTTTGTTGGAGTTCCTGCGACCAGTCTCCGCCAAAGCGGACGTTGCCGAAAGCGTCGTAGAGCAGGTCGAGCGTTTCCAACAGGTGGCGAATCTGCGAGACTCGATTCTCCTGGATGGCTCGATCGTTCTCCCCTTCGGGAGCCGGAAGCCTCGCAGCGTTGATGGCCAGATTCTCGGCTTGCAGCGTCAGCTCATACTGTTGTTCGTGCCGAACGATGATCAACCCGACCTTGCGAGGCAGCTTTCCGGCCTGGATGGCCTTCTTCGCTTCCGGAAGTTGCGTCGGACCATCGGCAGCGATCGTCTCCTTTCCGGTTTGCCCCCGTGGACATTCCAGCGTGAGCGTCCGAGTCAACATGACGGCGACTTCCGATCCGTCGGCCAAGGCGACGGTGTCCGTCTTGGTGTCGAGAACGTACCACAGCCACAGAAGAAACTCGTTCCCCAGAAAATCGCGATTCGTGTCGTCCGGGGCCCAGGCGACTTCCGAAGACGACTTTCCCGGAACGTAAGTCGCGATCTTTGCGTCATCGACCCCACGAGTCTGGTTTCGAGCCTCGGCGAGCAAGTATGCCTGTCGTCCCGCGCTCAACAGTTCGAGCCCGTGGTCGAACGTTTTGTTGAAGTGCGACAAGAAGCGGTCGATGAGTGTCACCGATGTTGTGCCAACAAGAACCTCGTTCGTCTGCGCATCCCAAAGGACCGGAGCGGACTTTCGTTTGAGAAACCGTCCGTCTGCTGCTTCGGCTTCGAGCCTGTCGCGCGCGGAATCTCTCGCCTCTCGCCGTTGGCGATTGCTCGGATGGCCACTCGGATTTTCCGCCGCAAGGGCTTCGAGTTCGACTTGCGTGTACGCCCGCAACAGATCACTCGGTATGGATTGCGTGTCGACCCGGAGAGCGAATTGGAGTGTATCGTTGATGATATTTTTCGCGAGGTGGAAGTTTAGATCCAAGATATGGTCGCCCGCGATCCACCCAGCCGAAGAGCCATCGGAAGACGCAATCCGTTCCTTCCCGATCGCAAAGGCATCGAGAGATTCTATGTGGCCTTCGGAAAAGATGCGTGGTGGAGGACCGGTGAAGCGAAATCGAACGCAGGTCATGCGACCAGAAAAGAAACCCATATTGCCCTCCGTGGCAATGTCAACAATGGATGGCGGACGTGGGAACGAAACCCACCAGGGAATGTACCGACTCAATCTTTATATCGGAGGGAAAATGGGAAGTGTCGCTTGAACTTGCTCAAAGTACTGTATTGCGCAACAGTACATTTGTCATAATCAGCAGAACCTGTACCGTTTTGTAAAAGCAGACAAGATGGGGATTGCAAAGTCGGTTCGGAAGATGTGTTTTTCCTGCAACAGCGCAGGGGAGCAAGCATGGGTCCGTCCGGGAAGGGAAGCCCTCGGAGGACCCGAGAAAGACGTTACGTCGCGCGTGCTACGGGCAATTTGGGAAGCTGCCTAGGCCTTGCTTGTCCACGCAACTGTGGGAGTGGGGATCACATCGATCCCTTCGATGTCTTTCTTCTCCATTTCCTCCAGGATAATGGGGTGCAGGTCTGGAGACCGTTCTTCTCGAGGAACATAATTTTCTCTGGCCCATCGGCGGAGTCGGAGTTCCTCGATTAAATCAAATTCCGCGAGACCCGTGTTCGACATAACTCTAGGTCCTTTCTTGACTACAAAAAACCAAACCTTCCCAAATCGTGAGATAATAATATATCGGTCCGGTCTGTAGCTTCAAGAACTTAGGACACTTTGTCTGGGATTTTTTCTTGACACCTTCGTCCAGAAAAACGAATTTCATCGGAATAACCGACCGTCACTCCAAACATCCTTGATTTTCCCTGGTTGCCTAGCGCGTTGCTGACCTTTGGTATGGCTTCGGTTAATACCGAAAAATCATGTCGACCAAGATTCGGTAGTCGAACATATCCTTCGGGGATAACAACGCGAAATCGACGCCCGCTCCAATACTAATGAACGGGTTGAACTTGAACCGCATCCCCGTCGCGATGGACAGATCGTTGTCGCCCGAGACGTTCGTAGCGCCAAAGTTGTATAGCGCGCGGCCTTCGAAATCGATCGGGCGACTGCCCCCATCACTGGTGTACAAAAAGTAGTTGAGTTCGATGAACGGATAGAACTTGTGGTACTTGAGAATGTCGAAGTCGAGGTGAGCACTCAAGAAGAAATAATCTGTGCGCTCGTTATCCGTGGCGAACGCATACCCGGTCGTCCCCAGAAAATGAAAGGAACCGTAGTCCGTGCAGAAGAACTCTTGGCCAAAGCTCACGTACGGGACGAGCGAAAGGTTCCCGGTGGATTGGGCAACGGGCGTGGCCCCAGATGGAACCTGGAACGTCAAACCCGCGGCCAACAATGTCTGGGTCGCCGGGTTGCGAATGAATGTAAACTTCGGGCCGACGTGGATTTCCCCGAACTCGCCGTCCGCCGAAATCAGACCCGTTACGAATGGATCCGGGTTGTTGACCTCTTGCCATATCCATCCGAGTTTGTTCATCACGATCGAGAAGTATGGCGTGATCGCTAGCCGAGCTTGCAAACCGAAGAACTCAACGTTCCCTCCCGCATAGATTGGGTTGTCCGATGGGGTTCGCTGATAAATAAAGATGGGCCGGACCTCCGTCAACGCCCGCGGGTCTTCGAACAGAAACGGATTCGAGACCGGAGACGCGAACCCATCGAATTCGTGATCGCTCTGGAACAGCCCTCGCTGGCCATCCGGAAAGAAGATGCTCGACACGTAGCCCGTCGCTCCCGCAAAGAATCCGGGCGGTCCTGATTGCTTACCGAAACATGTCCCACAATACAGGTCTTCGGCTGGGTCGACCGGTCCCGGTCCTGGTGGCAGAGGTGGCGGCGGCAATGAGGGAACGGCCTCCGTTCCCGGAGGACTTTGTCCGCGAAAGATCGGTCGCGTTGGCGAGAACCGAATCCGGTCTGCGTCTTGTCGGGCCGTTTCCTCCGCTCGGTCAACAAGGACAGGCTGCGGAGTTGTCTGGATTGTGGACGTCATCGGTTCCGGGCGAAGGAGATAAGCTACGGGCTTTTGGCGTTGCGATTCCTTCTGCCGCGGAGGGTGTTTGCGGACCGCTGTCCACTCCAGTTCTTCTCCGCGAACGAGCCCCGACACAGAACTCAAAAAGAGAAACGCAGAAATCCAGAATCGACCTTTCCAGCAGCGCAACATGATGATCACTCCAGCGGAACCAGAAACTCGGCGATAGGAAATCGAGGCAGAAGCTGATGCGTCAAAGGTGTTGAATCTAATACATTCGATTCCATCGGAACTTTTGGAGCGGATTCTTCAGAATTCTTTGGTGAGATGGGGTGATTTGGTCGAAGAAGGAATATTTCCGCGCACGAGAAAAGCCCCATCGAAAAACAACGAGGGGGCTTTTGGGATTCAAACAGAATAGTTATGCGGTGACCTTCGCGATGTTCACGTAAGTGTGGACGTGTGGCAAAACGCGGAAGTTCCAAACGAAGCCGGGACCTTCGAGTCGCCAGAAGTGCCATGGCTCGCGGTCGTTCGGGTTGCGGTCTTGATAGAACGCGAATCGGATGTTCTCGATCCCGCCGTTTTGCCGAATGATCTGCATGACCTCGTCGGCGTCTTCTTGGCGATATGGGGAGAGAATTTTCCGCATAACGGTGTCGACCAAACTGAGCTGATCGCGGGTCAGATCGGAACTGCGAAGCCCGGGGATTTGAGCCGGATTGTCGCGGAACTGAACGGAACGCTCGTGTTCGCCAGGAGACCCAGTAACGGTGGCGGTTCGTCGCTGTTGTGCGGTCAATCCCTCGAACAAGTTTTGAACCGCTTGTGTTTGGTAGTAGAAGCAATTTCGCTGGCTGTAACCGTGTGGGCTGTGGCCGTAATAGATGGGACCGCCGAAGGCCGATCCGGGAATCGTGTTGCCGTCGCAACGGATCGTCAAGTGGTGCCCGGAGAAGACATACGCATACTGATTGCCCGTCGGATCACCGAAGAAGTAGGCACCGCATCCTTGCATGCTTCGGCTGCCATCGAAGACTCGGTTAGGGGTCTTACGGATGATCTTCTCGTAGCCCTCTTGGCCATTCGACATAGACTTGAGAATTCGGTCGATGAGATCCTGTTGGGCTCGAGTGTAGACGTCACCGATTCGGCGACCGATCGGACCGTTGTACATCCGCGTACGGGTCAAGTAGCGGCTGTTTCCTTGTCGGTGGTTGAAAGCGTACTGAACTTTGTCCTTCTGGTCGTCGGTCAGTCCGGCGAAGAGTTCTCGGATCAACACTTCCGCCGGTCGGGGTTGGCGAGGAGTTGCCTGATCCGCTTGGACTGCAGGAACGGTGGTCAGACCACCAGCCGCAACGCCCGCCGCGACTCCACCAACGCCGCGAAGAAAACCGCGTCGGTCAAATTCATGACATTCGGGGCACTCGTTCTTGATTTCGTGAGGCATGCTAGACTCCTTTGGGCGAGATACGTTGAGTTTGGAGGTAGGCAATATTTATCTTTCCTTCATCGTCTTCGACCATCCAGACGGTGTCAAGTTCCTTCTCTAACCGAAACGAAAAGTCGGAGGGTCAGAGAGGGTTGGAGGGTTGAGAGTTGAGAGTTAAAGGCACGACAGAACCACGAATGTCATCGATGCCACAGATTTGTTTTATCCGTAATCATCTGTTTCATCTGTGGTTGTCTTTCTCTTTCTTTGATTTGCCCCTTTGCGTCTTCGCGTTCGACTCTGTTTTTTTCTTTCTATTTCCTATTCTCTATTTCCTTCACGCCCCCAATCGAAGTAACTTCGCCGGAGCCACACGACCGGCACGCCAAGCCGCCCACCAACTGCTCGCCAGACAAATAATGATTCCGCCGAGAAGAATTCCCCCCAGTAACTCCAACGGCGTCTGGAACCCCAACTCGACTTCTTGCGGATCGTATGGATACCACCACGAAGCACCGATGCGACCACCAATCCATCCGAGCCCGAGTCCCACGACCGCCCCCACGACCGACAACAAAAAACCTTCGAGCAGGCACAAGCTCCAGAGCAATCGCCCGCTCATCCCCATCGCCTTGAGCATGCCGAGTTCGGGGAGTTTGCGTTCCCACCGCAGCGATTGAATCACGAATATGTTGCCGATCGAAATTAGCAACAAAATGATTTCGATCACGCTCAATATCCGCAAAGCAACCTCGGCCTCCTGCCGCACAGTCACAACGCGTTTGGCGACCGACTCGTTCAAGACTTCCAGATTTGCACCGTCGGCTAGCACCGTCTTGGACACCTCGACCGCTTGAGGGAGTTCGCGTGGGTCGTTGAGATAAACGCCAGCCAAATCCCGATTCTCGGGCATCGGCAAGACTTCGCGTTCTTCCAATGGCTTTTGCCCTGTGATGAACTTCTCACTCTTTCGGTAGTCGTGTTGTTCATCTTTCGTCAGAATCGCGTGGATGTTCCGCAGATACGCCGTCCACTCCGATTGCGAAGGCCAGTTTCGCCCTTCCCCTTTTCGTAATCCCGATTGCAAGAACCAAAGTACCGAATCATCCGGACCGGGTTCGGGATACACCAACCGAATGCGTCGCGGTTCCAGTATTTTTCGGATTAACTCGGGTAACTGGGAATGGGCTTTCGGCCAATTCTTACCAATGGGTCCTGTAAAAATCCCTTGGAGCAACGGATCGGGATCGGAATGTTCCAACAGATGCGCGTACGCCTCGGGCATGACGTATGAAAGCCGGAGTTCTGGAGGAAAGTCTTTCTCCGTCACGCCAATCACCGGAACGGGATATTTTCGTCCAGTCGTCGTGTGAATCATCAACTGCGAGGGCGGACGGTCGGGATCGAATCCGAGGAGATAAAGCATCTCGGGCGAAACGATGATGCCTTCGTCTTTCGGTCCTTGAAACGTTCGTCCTTGCCGCAGCGGAAAACTCTCGAAGAGTGGGTCCCTTCGTTTTCCAAGCAGGATTGTTCGTCCGAAGATTCGCTGACTCACGTCCTTGCCTTCCCAAGAAAACGCGACCTGTCGAAATGGAAACACTCGCTTTTTCTTGGACGAGCCCAGAGCCTGAGCCAACTTCTCTTCGAGTTCTCCGGCCACCCCGGGCGTGATGACGTGGTGCGGGATTCCTCGTTCGCCCACCCACAAACTCAAGGCGAGAGGATCGGCCTGAACTCGATGCAAACCGACTTGCTCGACGCCCAACACGAAGCCATAACTGCCGAGAGTGAACGCACTCACGAACGCAATCGTGAAGACCAGCGCGAGGGTCGTCCGCAAAGCATCGTACGCCGTGAGATCACGGACCGCATAGCCGAACAAAAACTGGAACATTCTCATCGGCCCAATCCCTCCCGAGGTTCGATGAGACCGTATAGCGATTCCGGACCCGAGAAACACTGCCGTGCCTTGGGAGTATTGTCTTGTGCCAGGCCGACGACGCGACCTTGTTGAACCACCACGAAGAATTGTGCCCAGCGGAATGCATGTTCGAGACTGTGGTTGACGAGCACCAGAGTTCGCGGGTGATCCGCCGAGATCGATTTGTCCAGGTGCTCGCGAACTCCGGCATGCAATTCGCCACTTTGCCACCGTTCGACAAGCGATTGGATGGCTCGGGCGGTCGCGAAATCCAAGTTGCTCACGGGCTCGTCGGCAAACAAAATGTGTGGATCGTGGATGAGCGCCCGAAGGACCGCGATGCGCTGTTTCTGTCCCCCCGAAACGTTCCGAGCCGTTCGACGTCGCAACGCATATAAACTTTCTTCCGGCGATGCCTTGGAGAGTTCGTCGGCTCTTTGCAAAACGTAGTCGACGATGACGCGGCTTTGTTTCGCCGTGTGCCCCGTCAAGGCCAACGGAACCGCAAGGTTCTGAGCACACGAAAGATGCGGAATCAAGTACGACGATTGCAACACGATCCCGAAGTGATAACGCCGGAGCCAATTGCGTTCGCGCGATCGGAGCTTGCCATATTCGAACCGGCGCTGCGTCCCATCGACCGAGGTGGAATAGAAAATCGTGCCGCGAGTCGGTCGCTCCCAGAGAAGCCCCATCAAACTCAGCAGGGTGCTCTTGCCCGAACCGGAGAGCCCCAACACCGCTATCGTGGCCGACTCCTCGGTGGGCAACACGAGATTCACGTCGTGCAGGACGTCCTTTCTCTCGCGTGGGTATCGGTGCGAAACTCCTCGCAGCTCGAGCATCACGGCATTTCCTCGATCACGTCGATCCAGTACCACTTGATGTCTGACCCGGGAATCGTGAAAAACCGGCGGTGTTCGCTCCGCGTGGTGAAGACTGGTTTCCGGAACCGTCGCCCTTTGAAGGCCCGCAACCGCCAGTCGCTCTTGCGGCCCTCGTAGATGTCGCGAAGTTTTTCGAGCCGCAACTTGAGATCTTCGATCCAGCCGCGATCCGGGTTTTTGAGTTGTTCGGGCGTTCGTGTGAGAAGCGGCGAACTGAATTCGAGTCCGTCGCGTTTTCGCACC